>JADFZZ010000014.1 GCA_015232315.1 SAR324 cluster bacterium
ACCGTTTGTGATGAAATACCCCGATATGGGTTACGGCTATCTCATCGAACTCAAATATTTCAAACGGGACGAACTCACCGAGGCCAAACTGAAACAGACGATCGAGGCGGCGCAGACCCAGTTGCGCCGCTATCTGGCCGACGACCGGCTCAAACACTACCCGCCTCACATCCGTTTCATCGGACTGGTGCTGGTCTATCACGGTTGGGAACTCGTGTATCGGGGTGCCGTGTCCAACGCCTCGTGAAAGGACACGCGTTTTCCAAGGAGTTTGCCTTGAAGAGGCTTCATGGGAAAACTGGTTCTGAGAAAATGCTAGACTCTGAATAGTTGCCGCAGTAAATCATTCTTTGCTCAATCAGAATTTAATGATTTGATGCTACACAACACCCTGCTTGTGTAACTCCATGAAAAGATCGGAACATTCCAGCATTACGGCACAAAATGGCTCATCAACTTGGTTTATTACCCTCTGGCACCCTCCATTGTTTCATTGAAAATCTCGAGACTCAGACAGAACCGGGTGACCTGGAAACGGTGGCCCGGTTGTTTGCGGAAAACAAAACCAGTGAAGGCCTTTTCACATTGGCGGCCTTGAAAAAGGAGGTCGGTCTTCCGCCAACGTTCCGCTTCTGGCGCAAGTTTTCATCAGAATATATGACACGGCGTTGTCATCGCCCCCTCGAAGAACAACAACGTTCCCTCGACCCACCTAAGGACGGAGAACTTCAACCGTTTATCTACAATCTCCCACCCATGAAAGGAGCGGAGTATATTTCTATCGAAGTCCTCAAAAATATATGGGATCAACTGGATCAATGGATTTCGAGTGAAATAGAAACCAATTTTGGGACATTAGCCAGATTTCTGGATAAACGTGCCCCCCATTGGCACCAGGTAGGGCGTGTTTGCTTTCATTTAGCGGAAAATAAAAATGATCCCGATTATCCCTTTGCGTTTATGGCAACCTATTCGCCAGAACTCTCAGAACATGGGACTGTTCGACACTTGCCCCTGAAACGAGCTCTGGAAGAGTATGCTGGTGCCAAAAACAAAAGACATCTCATCAATCTTTTATCGCCCATACAGTTAGCCTCTGAATCCAGTTCTTTGGCCAGAGAACTGGTGGAATCAGGCGATATCTATCATCCTCTCGCCTGGAGACCTCATGAGGCGTATCGTTTTCTCAAGGAATTACCTGTCTTTGAAACAAGTGGGATCATCAATAAATTGCCGAATTGGTGGAAAAAACGTCCACGCCCTCAAGTCTCAGGGACCATTGGTACAAAATCACCGGGAGCCGCCCTCAATGCCGCATCCCTGCTGAATTTTCGGGTTGAAGTGACACTGGGCGGAGAAACGCTGACCAGGGAGGAATGGAAAGAAATTCTTGAGTCACAGGAAGGCTTGGTATTGATTCGGGGGCAATGGGTCGAAGTTGACAAAGAACAACTTCAAGAGGCACTGTCACAATGGGAAAGCATAGAAGCCCAGGCAGAAAATGAAGGGTTATCCTTCATTGAAGGCATGCGTCTGTTGGCTGGCGCTCCTGTTGATTTGTCTGACAACTCTCGTCGCCCCAGAACCGCCGCATGGGCGTTTGTTCAAGCAGACGAACAATTACAGCAAATGCTCGCCAAAATGCGGCAACCTGAAACGCTGGATTCCGTATTACCTCAAAAGCAATTGAAGGCCACATTGCGTCCGTATCAAGAGGTCGGCGTGAAGTGGTTGTGGTACCTGAACCAGCTAGGTTTAGGCGCATGTCTGGCCGACGATATGGGATTGGGCAAAACCATTCAGGTGATTTCGCTGTTCCTGATTTTAAAACAACAAAAAAAATCGAAACCGTCCCTGCTTGTTCTGCCCACCTCGCTCCTGGGCAACTGGAAAACAGAACTGGAACGTTTTGCCCCGTCTCTCAAATGTCTGTTTTTCCATCCCTCACGTGTGAGTAAAGCAGAGATGGATGACCTTGCCCACTCAAAAAAAGTTTCAGACTGTGATGTGGTGTTGACCACCTATGGCATGCTGTTACGTCAGGAATGGCTTGAATCCATTTCATGGCGATTGGTGGTGCTGGATGAAGCACAGGCGATCAAAAATCCGGGAACGAAACAAACTAAAAAAGCCAAGAAACTGAAAGCCGAGTCCAAAATTATTTTAACCGGAACTCCTATTGAAAATCGCCTCTCGGATTTGTGGTCACTCTATGACTTCATCTGTCCGGGATTGTTAGGTTCCGCAACCCGTTTTAAAGACTATGTCAACCTGCTGGACGCACAGGACAACGCCTCCTATGCCCCGTTGAGAAATCTGGTGCAACCCTATATTCTCAGGCGACTCAAAACCGATAAAAGTATTATTTCTGATTTACCTGATAAAACAGAAGTGAATGCCTATTGTTCTCTGACCAAAGAACAAGCCCGTATTTATCAGCAAACCGTACACGAACTCGCACAGGCACTGCAACAGCAGGATGGCATACAACGACGGGGGATAATCCTGGCCTTTCTTTTACGCTTCAAACAAATCTGTAATCATCCCTCTCAACTGTTAGGCGATGGCGTGTATGACCCTCTGAAAAGTGGAAAATTTTCAAGGTTAGCCGAAATTTCCGAGGAGATCAGTTTGCGTCAGGAAAAGCTGTTGGTGTTTACGCAGTTTCGCGAAATCTGTGATCCACTGGAGTCGTTTTTAAGCCATTGCTTTGGTCAACCGGGAATAGTTTTGCATGGAGGAACCCCGGCTCAGAAAAGGCAAGCGATGGTGGAATCATTTCAGCAAGAAGAAGGACCGCCTTTTTTTGTGTTGTCCATCAAAGCCGGAGGGACTGGATTGAATTTGACAGCCGCCTCGCATGTTATCCATTTTGATCGCTGGTGGAATCCCGCTGTAGAAAATCAAGCCACCGATCGAGCCTTTCGGATTGGCCAAAAAAAGAATGTACTGGTTCATAAATTCATTTGTCCGGGCACCATCGAAGAAAAAATTGATGCCATCATTACGGAAAAATCCGCTTTGGCAGATAATTTGCTCGGTGGTGATGGCGCTGAACGGCTATTGACAGAAATGAGCGATCAGGAATTGATTAACATGGTCACACTCGATCTGGATAAGGCCATGCTGTAGTGTGACACTCGGGAGATTATTATGGGGAATTATTATGGAAGTTGGGGGCGTTATGTCCCTGTTGCGGAACGCCGTGCGTCTGCCGCGAAGAAAATGAAACAACTGGAAAAAAAAGGTGAAAAAATTGAGCCTGTCACCATCAACGGACGAAAGATTACGACTACCTTTTGGGGAAACGCATGGTGTACCCATCTGGAAAAATTCAGTGATTTTGCCAATCGTCTGCCCCGAGGTCGAAGTTATGTAAGGAATGGTTCCGTTTGTCATCTCTCCATTCAAAAATCCACGATTAACGCAAAAGTCAGCGGCTCCTCATTGTACAACGTCACCATCAAGATCAAACCTCTGCCTCAAAATAAATGGACTGACATCAAAAATAAATGCGCGGGTTCCATTGGTTCCATGCTGGAATTGCTACAAGGCAAGTTATCCTCCAATATCATGAAAGTGGTGACCGACAGTGAGAAGGGATTATTTCCGCTACCCTCGGAAATTGAATTGAAATGTGATTGCCCCGATTGGGCCACGATGTGTAAACATGTCGCCGCGGTTTTATATGGCGTGGGTGCCAGGCTTGATCAGTCACCGGAACTACTCTTTGTCCTTCGGGAAGTGGATCATGAAGAACTGATTGCTACGGATCTTGGTGTGTCCACTGAACCGTCACGAAAACGCCAGGTTACCGGAGATCTATCCGCACTCTTCGATGTGGATCTCGAAGACACCCCCTCACCGCAAAAAACAGAAAAAAAGCCTGCAAGGATTACTAAAACACCCACCAAACCAGCCAAACAGCAACCAGCCTCAACGCTTCCTGCTGATATCACGGCGGCCACCATTCAAAACCTGCGAAGTAAATTTGATATGACTCCATCCGAGTTTGCGAAACTCCTCCATGTCTCGCCGCAAACCATTAAAAACTGGGAAAGCAAACCTGGTGTCCTCAATTTACAAATCGCACACCGTTCAGCACTCAAAGGAGTTTGGAACTGGACTAAAAACAATGCACACCAACAACTCAAAATGTAAAAATACTTGTCTGCCGTCCACCGACAAGATGCCCCATTTTACTCTTTAAGTTTATAATCACAGAGTCGCTATTGTGTTGTCGACCACGCCTATGATATATTTTTGATTGAATCACAGAAATTCTTCCATTATCTCTACTGGCAGGCACTATGAATAAATGGATTGTCTTGTTGATGATTACAGTAAGCTTCATGTTTCAGGGATGCGATGAACCAACGTCAGAGTTTGAACAGGTTCCGCCCGGTGATGAAGCAAATGAAGATTCTGTCAACGCCGATACTTCTCAGGTCAATGCCAACAGTCCATTTGATGCCATCATACTGATCAACCAGAATGAAGAAACGACCCGTAAAACAGTGGTCACCCTCCAGTTAAAAGCTAAAGACACTGATAAAATTATCGCTTATCTGGTTTCTGAATCAGAAGATATGGTGTCAAACAGTTCCGCTACATGGGAAAAGGTGGATCCAGCTTCCCGGGAACCTGATATTGCTGTTGAATTTACCTTGTCTTCAGCCGCAACCAAAGGCCAGCACTCTCGCACCGTTTATGCCTGGTTTCAAGACGCGGAAAAAAATATATCACAGACTGTCAGTGATAGCATTGTTCTGGATGTCAATGACATCACACCTCCATCAAAACCCGCACTACTGATTAACAGCAATGATGAGGAAACCACATCCACACTGGTGAGTGTCTCATTGTCTGCGGAAGATGATGAAGAACTTGTGGGATATTATGTGTCTGAATCTTCGACATCGCCAGCAAGCACTGCCAAAGAATGGAGTGTGATTCCCGGTGGAAAAACATGGGCCGCCACCATAAACTTCACTTTGTCCTCAGTGAATTCTCAGGGAAAGTATAACAAAACGGTTTATGCCTGGTTCAAGGATGCTGCCGGAAATATATCAAGCCATGCCAAAGATTCGATTTCGTTGATTGTTAATGAATCCACGCCTCCGTCAAATGCGGCTGTTGCCATTAACAATGGAGCCTCAAGCACAAACAGTACCGATGTAGAATTAAAATTGAGCGCGACGGACAATGTGGGGGTTGTGGCCTATTATGCGTCAGAATCAGGCACAACCCCGACCGCCAACGCGCAAGGCTGGATTCAGCTTTCTTCTTTCATCAGCAACACCGCACGGGTCAAATTTTCGCTGTCAACTTCAACAACCCCCGGTAGCTATACCAAAACAGTGTATGTCTGGTATAAAGACGCAGCGGGCAATGTTTCCCTGACAATCAGTAGCAACATCACACTGGTGGTGAGCGACACAACCGCGCCTGTCAGCAGTTCTTTCATGATCAACAATAATTACGCGGTTGCCAGCACGCCCAATGTCAGCTTGACGCTGGTCGCTTCAGACAATGTAGGAATCACCGGGTACTATGCCAGTGAATCAGCATCTACCCCCTCTGCTACCGGATCAGGCTGGACGGCTTTTGGACCTGATACAAATCTCCAGCTCAATGCGGGATTTTCATTGAATCCCGCAAACAATCCCGGAATACAGACCCGCAGTGTTTATGTGTGGTACAAGGACGCGGCCGGAAATGTATCGGCTCCTGCCAGCGATTCCATCTTGTTGGAAACAGCGGATACAACGTCACCGACAAGTCCATCCCTGAGTATCAACAACAATGTTTCCAGCACCACAAGTTCCTCAGTCACTTTGTCCCTGTCTGCTGTGGATAATGTGGGTGTCACCCAGTATTATGTTTCCGAATCATCCGTCACTCCATCTGTCAATTCCGGAGGATGGTTGACAGCGTCAGGCTCTCCGGCCACTTTTTCTTCGACAGCGGCCTTTTCGCTGTCAACAACCACGGTTGTGGGAAATTATACCAAAACGGTTTATGCCTGGTACCGTGACTCAGCCGGAAACGTTTCAGCCAGAGCCAGCGACTCCATCACACTGGTTGTCAGTGACACCACCGCACCCGACAATCATTCCCTCACAATCAACAGCAATGACGCGTCCACGACATCTACGGCGGTGACACTGAATCTTGCGGCAAAGGACAATGTCGGTGTGACCGCCTATTATGCGTCTGAAAGCAGTTCAACGCCTTCAGTTTCAGCCTCAGGTTGGCAAACTGTCAGTTCCTCCACAGATTATTCGGCATCGGTCAGTTTTACCCTGATTTCACCTGTGATCGCAGGCACATTTACCCGGACAGTGTATGTGTGGTACAAGGATTCTGCCGGCAATATTTCATCCCCTGTCAATGACCAGATCTCTCTGGTTATTTCTGAAAACACACCGCTGGACGCACTCTATGCCCAGCAATGGCATATCAAAAATACCGGACAGTCCGCCTATGCCAGTGTCAATGGAACAAGCGGTGAGGATATCCACATGGCATCAGCCCTCAACAATGGCTATAAAGGCACAGGCGTCAATGTGGCGGTGGTCGATACCGGACTTGAAATCGCGCATGAAGACCTGACCGCCAATATCATCTCAAGCGGTTCCTGGGATTTTACGGACAATGACACCAACCCGACACCTTCTACAAATGGAGGGGATCATGGTACCAGTGTTGCCGGATTGATCGGCGCACGGGACAATGCTCTCGGCGGTCGGGGGGTCGCTCCCAGAGTGAATCTGGCAGGCTATAACTATCTGAAATCACAATCTACCAGCAACTGGGTTGCTGCACTTGGCGGTACCTCCAGCAATCCAAATTCCGCAACGATGGCCATCTTTAACCAAAGTTATGGCAATTCGACGGCCTATGATTTCCAGCCGTCGTCTACGATTGAAGCCCAGTACATCAATGGAATCACCAATCTGCGAGGAGGAAAAGGCGCCTTGTATGTCAAGTCCGCGGGCAATGGATTCAATCAGTTGGGCAGTATGAACTGTAGTTCCGGATTGCCCTGCCAAAATGCCAACATGGACGCTTACAACGCATTGCCTTGGCAGATTGTGGTGGGCGCTGTGAATGCGGATGGCAAAAAAAGCAGTTATTCGACTCCGGGTTCTGCCCTCTGGGTAAGTGCTCCCGGAGGAGAGTATGGCTATGCGTCTTCAGGATGTGTTTCAGATGCCTGCAAAGCGGCCATGGTGACCACCGATTTGTCAGGGTGTGACAGCGGTTATGCCACGACGGGTGCATCAGCCAATCCGTTTGAGGGAAATACCAATGGACTCAACACCAACTGCAATTACACATCGGTTTTCAATGGAACATCCTCCGCGGCGCCTGTCACTTCGGGAGCTATTGCGTTGATTCTGCAGGCAAACACCAACCTGACATGGCGTGATGTGAAACATATCCTTGCGTCCACTTCAGACAAGGTAGATTCAAGCCATGCGGGTAAATTGATCACGCTCGGAGAAACCAGCTATCAGGCGGAACTCCCATGGATCACCAATGCCGCAGGATACCACTTTCATAACTGGTATGGCTTTGGACGAGTCAATGTGGATGCCGCGATTTCAATGGCAACCAGTTATTCCGTAAACCTGGGAACACGGGTTGCTTGTAACTGGCGAAGCAGTGGAACCCTTGAGCAGGCAATCCCTGACGGTAGTGCCACGGGTGCTTCTCACACCATCAATGTCACGGATAATTTGACGATTGAAGCGGTTCAGATCAGAGTGTCTGTCACTCACCCCTACACAGGGGATTTGGGGATTGAACTGGTGTCACCTTCTGGAACAAAAAGCATCTTGCTCAATATCCTGAATGGCTTTGCAAATGACACGAATCTCAGTGACATGCTACTCCTGAGCAACGCTTTTTATGGCGAAGGAAGCTCAGGAAACTGGACAGTCAAAATCATTGATGGTTCTGCGACTGACTCGGGAACATTGACCAACTGGCAGATCCATATTCATGGAAGAAACGGTAGTTGTGGAGCCTGAGTTCATGGGGTCGGATTCAATCAAGAGGGGGATGTTTATGAAATCACAAATCATAATGGTTTTTGTCGGGTTCATTGCTTTGGCTGGAATTGTATGGGGTGATGAAAACACACCGGATCTGGCTCAAAAAAAAATTGCCAGGGCACCCACTGAGAGGATGCTGAAGATACAAGCATTGGAGAAGGGACCCGTAGTTGCCGTGGAGCATGAAAATTACTGGATGATGCCTGAATTGAGAGCCACACCTGATAATCCACCGAATCTTTTTTTGAAACCAACCACACAATCCCGCACTGAACAGGCGGAATTCAGAAAGTTTCTGGAAAAATCAACATTTGTGGAGCAAAAAGGAAATTTCAAGGTCTTCTCCCAGATCACCAAGGCGTCACCCATGCGGGTCGAACGGATTTCCGCACGTACCAATTATCCGGTACTTCTCAATCAGCGAACCGGCGTGTTTGCCATTGTAACCGGCAATGTTCTGGTCAAACTGAAAGAAATGACTCAGGTGGAGCCCCTCGCACAGGAGCATCAACTCAAACTCATCCGCCGGTTTGACGCGATCCAGACCGCCAGTTATGAGTTTATCGACCAGGACATCCTTCATGCCTTATCCGTTTTGCGGCAGGATGTCCGTGTTGAAGAAGCCAGCCTTGAACTCATTGAACATCTACAGATTCCAAATTGAAACGAGTCACCACCATAGATTAAATTATTTTCTCACACCTGATTTGGGTTTTCCAATTTATGCACCGTCAAAAAAATTTTAAGCTGGTTGTCTTTGCTGGTGCGTTTTTGAGCATGAATGCGGGATACATCAATGCGATTGCACTGTTGTCCATGTTTCATCTGGCGGTGAGCCATGTGAGTGGAACTGTTACCAGAATTGGTATGGCTGTTCTGCCCTGGAATGAAAACCATTTTTTCGAAGGCCTGGGGCTTTTGGGGTGTTTCTTTCTGGGAGCAATGATTTCCGGACTGGTGATTGGCCACCATCAATTTAAATTAGGGCGACGTTATGGTGTTGTGCTAATGATCCAGTCCCTACTGCTTGGAGTGGCCACCTATTCTCTCAATCATCAACTGATTCAGGCTGTTTACCTGACATCTATGGCCTGCGGACTCCAGAACGCCATGGCCACCAGTTACAGTGGTGCCGTGATTCGCAGTACGCACATGACCGGGGTCGTGACCGATCTGGGACTGCTCATTGGCCATTGGCTTCGAGACCGCAAGATGGAACAATGGAAACTGGTTTTGCTGGGGTTCCTTCTTCTTGGATTCATCACTGGCAGTTTTTTGGGTGATGCCTGTTTTCAGCTCATGCAAAACGATGCCTTGTGGCTGTCATCCATCACTAGCGGAATCGTTGGTCTCACCTATTTTCTGTATCGCCAACGCCACAAGATTCGCCGTTTTCTGGGCCTGCCAGAACTTCTGAATCCGACAAAAGAATAACTTTGCAAAGCTTTTTAACCAGCCTCCTATGCTCAGATCTGTAGAGACGCGCATATAGCACGTCTCCTTGACATCCACCTTTTCAATATTACCAGTGAATCCCACGTGACAGATAGGCAAACGCGATGGACTCCGCCGAGAGTTTGGGTGTTTCGCCATCACCCGGTTCGCCGTCTGGGAACAGACGAAATCCCAGATTGAGCAGCACATTGGCGGTTTTGGGCGAGATCGCATGCAGAATTTCCACCGCTGTCCCCATCGGTGTTGCGGCCTTGCGGTCTTTGGTGACCAGTGGATACAAGGCCAGTTTCGCGGCCTGATCCGGTGTGAGTGTTGGCACGTGGTCATACATCTTGGTTGGTCCAATCATCGGTGTGCGAACCAGCGGCATATACACAGTCGTCAGCGTGACGTTGTCATGCACTACTTCGGACGCAATGGACCGGCTGAAGGCATCCAGTGCCGACTTGCTGGCGACATAGGCTGAAAATCGCGGCACATTGGTCTGACAGCCAATGCTGGAAATGTTGATAATGTGACCATATTTACGTTCCCGCATTCCCGGCATGAAACCAAGAATCAGTTTGAGACAGCCAAAATAGTTCAGATTCATGGTGCGTTGATAATCATGAAAACGGTCATACGATAGATGGATCGGACGGCGGATGGAGCGTCCGGCATTGTTGATCAGAATATCTACACGGCCATGATCTTTCATAACTTTATTGACCAATTCCCCAATGGCCTCCGGATCGCTCAAATCACAGGAATAGACATAGGCTGTGCCGCCCATCTGTTCCACTTCCTGTTTGGCGATTTCAAGCTTATCCAGGGTGCGTGCCACCAGAATCACGGTGCCATGCGCCTTGGCCAGGCGGTGAGCCATTGCCAACCCGATCCCGCTACTGCCACCGGTGATCATGATGATTTTTCCGCTGATCAGACGCTCGAGATTCTCCATTCCACGACTGGTGGCCTGTTCCCATTGATCTTTGAAAAATTCAGGAATGGAACGTCCGCCGGTAATAACTTCGGGGGTTTGGATGAGGGCATGGGTCATTCCGGGTTTCTTGCGGTTCTGGCTGAGGATTGGTGACATGTGCGCTTCCCAGAAATACCACAGCACACGCGAATAATCCTTGAGTGGTGGGCAGACAATTTTACTGCCTTTGAGGGCATTTTCCGTATTTTTGTGGTCAAAGTCCGTTTTCCATT
Source organism: SAR324 cluster bacterium (assembly GCA_015232315.1). Taxonomy (NCBI): domain Bacteria; class Deltaproteobacteria; species SAR324 cluster bacterium. The sequence continues at coordinate 10,713 of JADFZZ010000014.1, forward strand.
GAAACAGTTCCTTGAAATTTTCAGGAAGTTCCAATTTTTCGAACAACTGTTGCTGAACCAGTGAACCGAATGGAATTTTACTCGCCAGATTCCAGGGCAGGGCTGAAATCAAACGTGAACCAGGCGCGGAAAATTGCGGCGCATGAGCTACTTTACAAAACTCATTGATCACATCAATCACCTTGATCGGTTCATCGACCAGGTGAAATGTCTGGTTGTCCAATCCTTTTTTGTGCGAAATATAGTCGATCGTTCGCCCCACATAATCGACAGGCACCAGATGCCATTGTCCACCTTCCACACCGAACATTGGTACCCATTGAGGGAATACCTTGCCCAAGGCCTGAATGATTTTGAAAACATAATAAGGTCCATCGGTTTTTTCTGCTTCTCCCGTGGTGGATGATCCGACCACGATTCCGGGTCGGTAGATGCGGAATGGCACCTTGGCCCGTTCCCGAACAATGATTTCAGCCTGAAGTTTGGTGGTGGCATAGGGACTTGGTGTGTCTTGTCCTTCCTGTGTCATGTCTTCTGTAAAGGTTCCCGCAAAATCTCCGGCAACATAAATGGTACTGAGATAATGAAAGGTCGCACCCAGTTGATTGGCAAATTCAACCGCGTTTTCTGTTCCCTTGACATTGATCTGCTGGCAGGATTTTGCATTGGCCTTGAGATCAGACAAAGCCGCCATATGATAAAAATGCTGAACATTGGCTTTCAGTTCTGTGATGGTGTCAGCATCCAACCCGAGGTTGACTTTTGTGGTATCACCGAAAACCGGTTTGATCCTCTGGGTAAATGCGGCCCAGCGGTGTTGCATGACCACTTCATAACGATCACGGTCTGGTTCCCAAACCAGAATATAGATGGTTCCCTTGCGTTTTAGCAGTTGATCCACCAGATGTTTGCCAATAAAACCATTTCCGCCTGTAACCAGATACATTGTTATCTCCTGTGAATGAGTGAATATTGAATTGAATTTAATCCGTATTTTTCGGCTATACTGTCTCTTAACAAAGATGTTGGAGTTTGGCTACACCCTGTTTGAATATTTTCGAAAAATTCATGAAGTGTAGGGCGAAGCAATAAGCGTTATGTCATCGCTGAGGTTCGCTACTGGCAAAGTCATACAGGAATGTCAAAGCATCCAAGGGGAAGAGGACAAGAGCTTAAAATTATTCTGTGATCATCAACCGTTCTGTGATGGCATCTGCCAACAGCAGGCCTTTGGGTGTGAGCGCGAAGGTTGCCCCATCGGGACGATAGGCGAGACCTTCTTCATAAAAACGTTCCGCCAGTTTTTGCTGGAACAAGGACCATTTCACGCCAAAGCGGGATTCCCAATTACCAACATGGATTCCTGAGGGTTGTCTGAGTGCCAGCATGAGAAATTCATTGGCTTTCTGCACCAATCGCAAGGTTTCATGAAACTCCAGAAATTCCTCCCCCTGTTGAATTCGGCGAATATAATCACTGGCTGAACGGGTGTTGCCCCACCGTTGATGGCCCATGGTGGAATGCGCGCCAGAGCCGATTCCCAAATAATCGGCGCCACTCCAGACCAGCATATTGGATCTGCTTTGTTTTCCGGGACGGGAAAAATTGGATACTTCATAATGATGGTAACGTGCGGAAGCCAGTGTTTCAATCGCGGCAAGATACATGTGTTCGAACAGCGCTATGTTTTCCTGTGTCCATGCCAGCACCTCCGGTTGATGTCCAAAGGCTGTTCTGGCATGCACTTCCAGGCAATACAGGGAAATATGAGCCGGTTCATATTGAAGCAATGTTTGCAGATCCGCAGTAAACATTTCAAAGGACTGTCCGGGAATTCCAAACATGAGATCCACATTGTAGTTGGTGATGCCTCCAAGTTCAATATTGTGAATGGCCTGATGAAAGTGTTTTGCTGAATGCAAGCGTCCCAATTTGTGCAGTGTGGATGTGTTGAAGCTTTGTCCTCCCAGGCTGACACGGTTGATGCCAAGCCCTTGAAGTCCGCTGATGTATTCTTGTGAGACATCTTCCGGATTCAATTCCCAGGCAATTTCCATTTCACCGGAAAAAAAGAAATATTTTTTGAGAGCGTTGATCAGACGTTCTGCTTCTTTGAGATTGAGGCTCGAAGGGGTGCCTCCGCCGACATAAATTGAACGTAGTGCTTTGGACCATGGTCCCCATTGATGAACCCGAAGTTCCATTTCCTGAATCAGCGCATCCAGATAATCCTCATGCAGAGAGGGGCGGTTTTTCCTGACCGCAAAAGTACAGAACGGGCAAAGTTTTCTGCAAAATGGAATGTGGATGTAAAGCGCGCGCATGACGATCAATGGGTTCGTAGGGTAGGACTATCCACTTTTTTCCAGGTCAAATAGCAATTGGCGGCAAAGATCAGAAACGCTCCGACCCAACCCGTGATTGACAATGGATGGTCTGCGGCGATCCAGGGGCCGAGAAATGCGGCCAGTAGAATTCTGGTGGAGGAGATGATACCGCTTTCTGTCGCAGAAATAACTTTGAGTCCCAAGGTGAGAAAATATTGCCCTGCGACACCCATAATACCACAGGCCAGCAGATATTTGAGTTCCAGCAGTGTGGGTTGATGAATGACGGGCCATGCATAGAGCATGGATATCAGCGATCCCAATCCGAACATCATCAGCAGAATAGTTTCAGTGTCATCATGTTGTCGGGCCATATTCAGGAAAATGATGGAAATAGCCGCAATAACGCCCGAAGCCAGGCCCCATAAATTATTGGGGTTCCAGTTCAGTTGGTCAGGATTCAGGATCATGATGATGCCGACAAATGACAATAACACCATGCCATAGACCATGGGTTCATGGCGTTGTTTTAGAAATAACCAGGAAAAGAGCGCGATAAACAGGGGATACGTCATATTGAGAATGTTGGCTTCTGCCACAGTAGTCAGGGTGACAGCCTTGAAAAAACAGTAAACCGCAACCACATTGGAGACTGTTCGCCAGAATAGAAGATCGTAACGTTTGGGACGGAATGGTTTTCGCTTGATCAGCATCACGCCCAAAATCATGAAAAAGCCGAGCAAAAACCGGAAAAACACAAAAAATGAAGAATCCAGTTCGACATCCCCCCGTGACCAACGGATGCTGGCAGTGGATAAATAAAAACAGAAGGCGGAAACAAAGACCGACAATCCGCCCCAAATTTCATGGGAAACGCGTTTCATGAATGTCTATGCGGCAAAAGTGGGCAATAAAATTCTAATGAAGGATTGACTGATTGTGAATGGAAACGGGGTCTGAGAGCAAGCTGATTATTGGGTGTGTGAGAAAAGAGAGGGGGAAGGATTTGAGTGATGAACTCAAATCCGTGTTTTACAGATCAATGTATTTTTTAACATGTACGTCCCTGAAAAGTTAATCAAATGGATAATTCGTGAATGTACTCATAGGCTTCGTATTTACCCTGACCGATCACTGTCAGTGAAACCACTTTCTGCTGGGGCAGTATCGTGATTTTGCCTCCTTTGGCCAGAAAACTATCCATTGCTTGCACAACTTCGTTATGAGTGACGTGACGTCCCTTCATTTTGCGGTTCATAAACCCTCCAGCATAGTAACGTGAATCAAGACGAGAACCAGCTCTCGTCAGGTTAGAACCTGTCCTGATTATTTCAGGTTCAACCACTAGTTTGTCCGTAAAATAAAAAAAATGAAATGCCAAGAATTATTTTAAAGAAAATGTAATTTTTCTTCATGTTTTCGGAAAGCAACTAACGTGCCGAATTATCCGTGATTCAGGTACAGCGCCTCAAACCAACAGAGCTGTTCATTTCTCCTTATGTTGATCGTAAACCGGATGGTAGGCGGGGATTACAGGCCCCGCAAACGCCATAAATCGTACGTTTGACGTGCACGTAGACTCGTCCTACCAGAGGAACAGCCTTGATTCTCACAACAGTTCATTCTTCCGATTTTATAAAAATCAAAAAATACTTGTCTGTTAGAATCGGGACTGTTCTAAAATGAGTTCAGAGTAGCACAGTGCTTTTTTGATTCACTGAAACTGAATTTTAACATTCTGATCAATGATTTTACATTTCAGAGGATATCTCATGAACTTTTCAATTATGAAACAACTGAAATTATGCTTGTTTCTGTGTTGCGTGTTTATGGGCCAGACAGTTCTGGCTGACACCATTCAGGACATGTACAATCGTTCTTACCAGTATGAACAGGCTCAGGACTATGGCAATGCGATCAAAGCGTTGTCTGAGGTTCAAAAAGAATATCCTGACACCTACACGATCAATTACAGGCTGGGATGGTTGTATTATCTTGGAAAAGATTATACCAGTTCGCTCTTGCATTATGATCGGGCCATTAAAGCACTTCCGACTTCCCTGGATGCCTTGTCAGGTGCTGCCATTACACTGATAGCTCAACAAAAATGGTCACAAAGTGAAGAACGCCTCAGGACTTTGGTCAAAATGGATCGCTATAATTTTACCGGGAACCTGAATCTGGCTTATGTATTGCGGATGCAAAAACAATTTGAGAAGGGCCAAAAAATAATCCTTAAAATGCTGGAGTTGTATCCAACCAATGTTGTTTTGCTGACGGAATCAGCCATGAACTACGTTGACAGCGGAAATATGTCAGCGGCACTGGCTCTTTTTACGGATATTGGTCTCCTTGATCCACAAAATCCGACAGCCAATTACTATCTCATTCAAGCTTCTAAAAAATAAGAAAATTTAAAATCAAACACAGCACTTTCTGCAGGTTTATGTATGAAACGAATTCTGTTCTGTCTATTTTTAATTCTGAATACGGCTTTGGCAAGTGCCTACACCATTCAGGATTATTTTCTTAGTTCTTACCAATATGAAACGCAACAAGACTATGATAAAGCCATTCAGTACATGCTTGCCGTCAAAAGGGTTCAACCCGAAGGGTACACAGTCAATTTGAGACTGGGCTGGCTCTACTATGTGAAACAGGATTATGCGAATTCGTCATTTCATTATCAATTGGCGATGAAGGCTGTTCCGTCTTCTATGGATGCCAAAGTCAGTGCCACATTACCGTTGATGGCACAGCAGAAATGGGCGGCGGCTGAAAAAATTCTGAAGGAGGCGCTTGCCATCCACCCGAATGAACCATCGGCTAATCTTAAACTCGCCTATGTTCTGCGGATGCAGCAGAAATATGATGAGGCCGAAAATGTGAACAACAAAATGCTGGCCTTCTATCCTCTGGATGCCGGATTTCTGGCGGAACAGCAATTAACACAGACCGCAAAGTATCCTGCTTCGGCTTATGCGCCGTTATCCCCCTGGGTAGTCAACGCATCAGTCTATTCTTCGTCAATCACCTATACAGATTCTTCTTTGAAAACAGACGCGCAACAAGTTGGCGGAATGCTGTCTGTGGGATATAACGCCCATGTGCTGGAAGTGGCACTGGATTCTGTAACGGTCACCAACAAAACACCTCCGGAACTAAAGCAGTACGATTATACGGCGGCCTATACCAACTACAGTTTTGAGTCTCAAAAATTTCGTCTGGGAGGCCATTATATTGAATCAACCAACGACGCGACCAATGCAGGAACCGTGATCTTTGTCGGGTATAACTACTATGTGCCTGCCAGTTGGAATGCTGGTTTCAATCTGTATCAATCCTCTTACGCCAAATATGGAACGTATTCGATTGCCGGACAAATTCAGGGTTTGACCGAGGAGCCCGCATTGACGGTCATGCAGATTAGTCCTCAGGTTGGTTTCAATTTTGGTGAAGGGCTGTTTTATGCGGAAACCGTGCTGGATGTTATTCTGCCCTCTGATAATCCTGAACTGGCAGAAGATACCTATTTTTCCGGCCAGCAATCACTTTCTGCCTTTTACAACCAGTGGGCAACCGGCGTTTATGTAGCCGGTGGAACCCAGGTGTTTGGCGTGGGACAAGGTGGTTTTTCAGTGTCTAACTCTGCCGATGAAAAAACAGGCGGCTATGGCGTTTATCTTCAATACACTACGGCTATGCGGCTTTGGACCATGCTGAGCGCCGATACTGTATTATCCAAAGATCCCGGCACGGAGGACACTGTTACAACCAGTGTTTATACCGTCAAGTTCGGATATACTTTTTAATCCTCGTTTCTGTTGTTTGGGAGAACTATGAAAATTCTTTTGAAAATAATGATTGTGGGGCTGATTTCTCTCAGTGTAGTCAGTTGTTTTATTCCCGAAGAGGAAAAGACCGATGATATCAACAGGCTGTTGGGAGATTTGGCGGGAACATGGGTTGCCACATCTGATAACGATACCTTGGTGTATGTGATTGGTGAGGATAACACAGTGACATACTGTAAACTGGAGAATGGATTCAAAGTTGCGGAAGCTGAAGCGACACTGTCGAACGGCAATGTAATCTGGAGTGAAGGAAAGGTTTCCAGTTTTTATACCGCTAGCGACGCCCTGATTGAAAATTTTAAAGATACGACGGGTTCTACGGCTGAATCCAGCATGACCATTTACGAGAAAGATGATTTACCCACGGCCTGTGCCAATGAGATCACCCTGGATGGTTATTGGGTTTACAGTTCCGACAGTAAGACGCTGGCTTACGAAATCAAATCAAATAAAACCACAATTTACTACTGTGAACTGGACAGTAAAGGAACTCGCATATCCCAGGCGAAAGGAAGCATATCCAATAATGCTGTAGCGTGGGCCTCCACTAAAAATTCCGCATTTTCACTTTCAGGAGGAGCTTTGGTAGAAACGTTCACTGATACATCGTCAGGAACCGCCAGCGAGCAAATTACGCCTTATACTAAAGCCGTCAAACTTCCCGATGGCTGTAGCACAGATCTGTTTGTCAAGGTATGGACGACAACTTCCGGTACAAAAAAATATTATTATAATATCGGCACTTCGGGCATTGTGGGCTATTGTCTCATCGATGGCAACACCCTTTCTGTTTATTCAGCATCCGCAGGTAATTATTCTGATCATTCGATTACCTGGAATTCATCCACCACCCAAAGCACAGTGAACATCAGCAAAGGGGAAATGTCAGAAGATTTCGGTGGTACTGTGAGCACCTATTCCAGTACAACTCTGCCAGCTACTTGCAAGTAAGGAATAATCAAAAAATAACATAGAAAACTTTGATGCGTGATCCTCTCTGACGCGAAGGCAATCGCTGGTAGCGTCGGGTTACGTTCCGACGTTCTCCGCCTTTTACAACTTTTTGCCGTTCCTTAGTGAAGTAGCACCAGACTGAACCACGGGATGAAGGTGACAATCAACACTGCCAGCACCTGAAACACCAGAAACGGGAGTGCGGCATTGTATAATTCCATCACAGGTTTGTTGAATCTGAAACTGGAAATAAACAGATTCATGCCCACGGGCGGAGTACAATATCCCAGTTCGAGATTGGCCAGAAAAATCACTCCCAGATGAACCGGATCAATGCCATAGGAATTGGCAACCGGAACAATCAACGGAACCACCACCAGAATCGCCGAAAAAATATCCAGGATTGCCCCGACAACCAGCAAAAAGAGCGTCAACGCTCCAAGAAAGATATATTTGTTCTGAATATGGTTCTGCAGCATTTCAAACAATTGATCAGGAATTTCTTCATCCACCATGTAATTGGACATGGCTGAGGCCGCACCCATGATCAGAAAGATTCCTCCCACCAGCACCATGGATTCCCGAACAATCCTGGGAATGCCTTCTTTGATCGTGATGTCCCGATGAACCAGGACTTCAATGATCAGGGTATAAATGGCCGCCATCACCGCACTTTCCGCGGCCGTCAGAAATCCGCCATAAATTCCGCCAAAAACAATGACTGGCAGCAACAATTCCCATTTGGCATCCCACAATGCAGGGCTGATGGCTGAGAGTTCAACAGGTTGCCTCGGAATAGCATTGCGGTGGGCTGTGTAGATGCAGTAAAGCGACAGCAGAGTGATCATGAGCATATAAGGCAGCAGAGTCGCCACTTTCATGTCGTCAAAGGAGGTTCCTGAAATGATGCTGTACAAAATCAGGGGAATGCTGGGAAAAATCAACACGCCCGGACTTCCGGAAGCAGTGATGTGGCCAAGACTGAATTTTTCACCATAACCATCTTTCACCAGAGCCGGAAACAGCAATCCCCCCAAAGCGATAATAGTGACACCACTGGCACCTGTGAACGCAGTAAACACACTGCATGTGAGCAGTCCCACAATGCCGAGTCCACCTGGAAACCAGCCAATGATTGATCGGGAAACCCGGATGATACGCTCGGGAGCCTTGCTTTCTGCAAGCAGGTACCCTGCAAAGGTGAACAGGGGGATTGCGACAAACGCCTGTTGTGATGAAACCTTGGAGAGGTTGATGATCAACAGTGCCGGTTCACTGTCAACCTGATGGAATAAAATCAGTGCGAGTCCACCCAGAACAATAAAGAGAGGGGTGCCTAAAATTGCGGAAAGAATGGTAACAAGACCTATCAGCCAACTCATAGAACCTGACTTTGATGGGATGCGGAGGATTGTCCCACATCGATATTCAACAGAATCAGCGCATGTTCGAGAGCTCTCAACACAAAACGCGACATCATCATGTAAAACCCCAGCGGAATGATCATCCGGGAAATCGATTGGGGTATCGGTAAAAAATGAGATTCCACAGCATTGGAGCCTTGCATCATCCTCACAAAATCCATTCCGGCTGAAGCCATGAACCAGACCACAAACGCTGACAACAGGCTGGTGACAATCGCAACCCGATGTTTGTTGGCTGGAGACAGAAATTTATTGGTCAGATCAACACTCATGTGATGCTGGTCCAATGTCGCAATCGAACCGCCAAGCATGGTGATCCAGAGCATGCTGTATTGCACCAGTGGATCAATCCAGAGAAATCCGGTAGAGAAGGCGTTGCGTAACACCGTCTGAATCGCATACAGCACGATGGTTCCTATCAGAATGATGGAAAGCAAAACAATTTCCATATAGCCAATTCTGCGATCCAGATCAAAAAGCCAATGCCATTTCATCGCTATATCCCCTTATCCGAAAGAGTTGAAAGTAAATTATGCCGACGCAGAGGCGTAGAACCATATCATTTTTCAGATTTTTTTCGGCTTCGTACTTCCTGAATGTAGCCTTCAATTTCTTTCAGGAAATCCGCGGTAAAAAATTGGCCGTCAGCCACAATTTTCTGACGGAGCCATAGATTTTGCTCCTCTGCCAACTTGACGGAATCAGCAGCGTAATGGAGCACCCCGATGCCATAATCCTGAAGCGTTTTGAAAGATTCCTCGTTTTCTTTGCGCATCTGTGATTTCTGGCTAACAGAAAGTTCCCACAACGATTTTTTGACGATGGTTTGTTGTTCAGTAGTCAACGAATCCCAAATCTGGCGTGTCAGTAAAACTCCGCCGGTGGAATACAAAATAGGCTGGTCGCCCACATATTTTGCTTTGCGGAACCACTGAAATCCAATGGCCCCCATGGGAGTGTTGGCAAAACCATCCAGAGCACCGGCTTCAAGCTGCAACAATACATCCGTGATGGGTACAGTGATCGGTTTCATTCCGTTTTTTTCCAGAATCATCGGTGTGATCGGCTCTCCGGGCATGGCCCACATCTTGACCCCCTTGAATTCTTCCACATATTGAGCATTGACGTTGGTGAACACATAAATCGGCCCGACTTCGGCCCACCCCAGAAACACGAATCCTTTTTCCAGAAATTTATCTTCAAAAAACTTAGTAGTTTTTTCGGTGACATAATCGAGTTCCTCATAATTCTGAATCAATCCCGGAAGTCCCAGAATCTGGAATTCAGGCACAATCTGGGTCAGTGCGACACTGGTGAACGCGGCACCGTGGATATGATTGATGCGAATTTTTTGTAATACCTCATTTTCATCGCCCTGTTTTCCTCCGGCATACAGTTTCATATCCAGAGCACCTCCAGTTTGCTCCTCAATTTTATTGAACGCGACTTTGGTGGAATTGGCCCAACTGGTGCCTTCCGGTGCGAGCAATGCGTATTTGATGCGGGTTTTGCCGGCTTCAGATAAGGACGGGAACATCAGGCAGGAGAGAATCATTGCGGTAATAACGAAACGAAAAGACATGGCACAACTCCTTAAAATAAATTGTCTTTTTGAGAAATCAGGCGTTTGGCCTGAGTTTTGGCAATCACATTGGGCAGCACATAGTTTGGCAGCACATCATCCGGGGTTTGAAGCACTTCATTCAGCAGGGAAACAAACAGTTCTTCATCCAGCATCTGTACCGCATAACGTTCCGCATACATGACCTGAGCCAGCAAAAACTTGCGTTCGCTCAAAACCAGCGCCTCTTCAAAAAACTTTTTACCCTCATCCGGACGTCCACCCAAGGCTGGAGGAATTGAGGATTCAAAGGCTCCCATGGCGATCAGGGGTAATCCGAAAAAGAATTTGCGGTCCAGTTCCACCGCTTTCTCAATCATCATTTTGATGCGACCGATGTGGATGGTTTCACGGGGGGAATCCATGCTGTGAGTAATCGCCAGCAACCAGTTCATCCCGCTGTAAACCAGTCCCGGTACATCTTCGGGTTCCATTTCCACAAGGGCTTGTTCAAACGCGTTGAAATCTCCAAAGACATTGGCCATGTAGGCTTTGTGGTGCACCAAAGTCTGTAATCCATGCTTCCTGCCACGGAGATAAAACTTTTTGGCTCTTTCCGATAAAATTGACGCATGAACTGGATCCACATCCTTGAGTTGCTGAAAGTCTTCTTCCACAAAAGCCAGAGCATAAAATAAAAAACTCTGGGAAAGGGCTTCATTGAGTTGTTTATTATCTGGCGAAAGTTTTAGAATGCCTTCCAGCAGTTTGACGTTGCCGGGGATCGCGTCTTTGATAAATTCCAGATCATTTTCCTGCATGATCGCGGTCACAGCTTCAGGAACGACCGCATCAGCCGCGGAATCCACTGCAAAACGGGTGATGGAGCATCCGGTTGTGGTGATCAGCAACCACAATACCAGACTCCAATGAAAGTGAGGAGCGCGTTTCATAAAGACCTCATGATTAAAGAAATTCAATGATTGAGCGGGATTGTTTTATGAGTAGCAATTTTGAAGGGGGAATGTCAAAGAATCCGCATTAAAAAATGAGAACCCATGATTGTCAGCGTGATATGTTGAATGAACCATCTCTCAAACAAAACCACATGAAATGAGGGCTTGGCATAATTCCTGAAGTGTTTTGAAGCACAACAAACTCCTGAAAAGCCGCACAAAAAAACATGACAGGTGAAAAATGCGACCACGAATTCATGCGGGCAAAACTGGAATAAAATGGCTGGGCTACGGTCTGATCTGGTTTGGCTGTTCCGGGCAATCGACCTCTAAATCATTCAATCCCCCAATTGCGGTAGACATATTCAAATTTGATCAGGGGGGCGATGTCGCTATTACACCGGAATTATTACTTTTTGCGGGAATCGGGGTTGTTTCACTGATATTATTGTTTGTGCTTCTGAGCCTGCTGGCCCGAAGACGCAAACGGCAACGAATGAGGAAAATATCCGACGATAAAGTGAATCGACAATTGATTACAGTCTTACACTCCAAAAAAATTGATGAAAACACCCAGGCTTTTATTCGTATCATGGTCAAAAAAGCATTGGGATCAACAGATGCCCAAGATATTCTGTCAATGGTGAAATCGGCCCTTGTTTTTGAAAAGGTAGTGATCAAATTTAAAAAACGGAAACTGACTCAGGCGACGCTTAAAAAAGTTTTTCAATTGAGAAGGAAGCTGGGATTTGAGTTTTCCCATAAAACGGTACCGTTTGTCGCCAGTCAGATGTTGTCTATCAAAACAACCCTCGAATGCCTTTTACCCTACAAACCGCATCCCCTGGAGTTTTCCACACAAATTCTGGATATCAGTGAATCCAGGTTCATGGTCAAAACGCCGGTTGTCAAAGGCCAACCAGCCAATTTCAAAAAACTCAAACAAGTAACGTTCAGGATTCACCGGGAGGATGGCTCTGCCTATGAATTTGCGGCTCCGTTCATTAAACAGATTGCTGGCAAGATCAATGTCGTTGTGTTTGGGCATACCGCTCAGATCAGGCAAATAAAAGCACCTGACTATGTTGAACCGGAGTCAGATTCGGATTCAGAACCGGATTTGATACCCGTGAATGTTCCCGCTACGTTTGATCTGTTTTCTGAATCATCGGTTGATGAGCATGGACAGGCAGAGACTCCTTCACAAAAAACTGAATCCCCGGTCAAAAAGAGTGTGCCAGTTTCGACTCCTTCACAAAAAGCGGAAAAGTTGCCGGAACACGACGAAAAAGATAAGAATGCTTCAGCAATTGAAACACCTGAAGACGAACAGAAAAATACGAAATATAAACCATCTACAACAGACCTGGGACTGGATCCGTTTGATGATGAGCACGTGTTTGATGACGACAACTAAAAATCGGTCAGAAGGGCACTTTTTTAAACTTCAGTAGATAAATCCAATGGCCAGAAATGCTCCAGAGACGCTGACCTGCGCTTTTTCCACCGGATTGAAATAGTCTGCGCATGCTAGATTTTTTCCAGATTCCCCGACGCACTGTCTCGCGTGTAATTGAGCGGTTCCTGCCGAAGTTTTTTCTCCAATCATGATCGTAGGAGGGGGGGCTACGGAATGCTGACCACCAATCTGGAAAAACATCCCCTGATACAGAATTTCCCAGACAAATTTGGAAACCGCACCGGTAGAAGTAAGCAGAATAGGGGCTCGACCCGTAAAATCTTCATCAGGAGCATTAATCCGGCCATTCATTGGCGGCAATTCTTCTTTTTTTGAGTAATAATAGACGCCACCTCCGGGGATAAAATTAAACTGGATATTGTTGCTCATCTTGAGATTCATCACAAATCCCAGATTCCACATGGTCAATCCCTGTGCTATTCGATAAGTTCTTCCGGGTTCCATGCCAATATAGAGTTCCTGCATCAGATAAGGTCCTATATTTCCGCCAAAATACATCCCGGGGCGCATGGCTTCAGTCTGGTATTTACTGTAGGGAATGTGAACCGCTTCGGATTCTGCGTCTTCGCCCGAGACAGCATAATCATTCAGCCAGGCATCTTGCATTCCGGAAATTGATAAAGAACTGCCTGCCGCTCCATACCTTAAAGTTGAAGAACATCCAGACAGCATGGATGATAACAATATTCCTATGACAGCAACAGATTTAATCCACATCATTGATGGCTCATGATTCAAGTTGTTTCCTTTTCCTGACATTTTGTTCTCTCCATTTTATACTTTTCCAAGATTAGCAAACAGAAGTCTTTATGCGCAAGGATAAAATACCTGAAGTTTTGAACTGTCCATGCAAGTTTTTCCCTGATTCAACTTACTGCTTGCTCTCAATGGTACAAACTGGCATATCTGTTCCATCAAGGTTTATACGCTTAAATTCCGGTTTTTTTAACAATACCATTATTATGGAGGCAAATGAAGAAATTGTTTCTAATCTTATTATTCACAGGGTTTGTTACCATTTCTCATGCGGAAACTTGCTATCTGCTGGTGGAACGTGCCGGAAATTTTGATGGAAAACTGATTCAATCCCTGCTGATCCCCATTGTTAATCAATATCGGGTTCCGGTTGAGCCTCCACCGTTTTCAGGGGTTCGTCCGTCAGATTGCACCTATACTGTCAGTGTGAGCGAATCCATGCAGGGGTTTTTACTCACGCTTTCAGGACCTCAATTGAATATAGTGGGAACCTCCAAAACTCCCGGAACGGACGGTGTGATTCATGCGCTGCTTCAAGGCATCTATGGCACACTCACCCAAACAGAAAGAGCGCAGATTTGTAGCCAATACAAGCATTTAATGAAAAGTGACTGTCAGCCGGTATCGGCAGTAGTGGCACTGTATGACCAGAACAGTGTGCCTTACAGAGAAGGACGGGAAGTCAGGGAAGGGGAAAAATTCAATGTGATGCTTCAGCCGGATGACGATGTGTATGCCTATGTGATCAATCGGGATACGCAGGAAAACTATTTTGTGATTTTTCCCAACACGGAGGTGTCCCAACATAAAAATCCGTTGAAAAAAGGGCAGAAATATTATTTTCCACCCTTGGACAGTGATGTGGTGTTTGGTTTTGACCATAATCCGGGACAGGAAACGTTTTATTTTGTGATGTCCACAACCCCCATGAATGATCTGGATGAATTGTTTGTGAAATTACAATCCAGCAAAAACCCGTCTCAATATCAGGCGACAGGTGCCCAATTGGAAAAAGCGGTCGCATCTCGAGGCATCGCCCTGAAAAAACAATCCAACTCCAAGCCGTCAACAAAGGTTTCCAATGGTGAACTGGACTCCAAGTTGGGCGAATTGCTACAGGGCAATGGTGCGTTTGTGGAAATGATCCGACTGAGCCATGTACGATAATTTTGCTTTATTTGGGTGAGCATCAACATTGTAGCAATGATTGACTATGACGCAGGATCTTCCTCCGGAAAAAAAAATTAAAGCCTCACAGCAGGTTGCGGAAATGCTGAGAAACTATATTTTGCAAGGAGTGGTTCCTCCAGGAGAAAAGTTACCACCGGAACGAACTCTGGCCACAAGGTTCAAAGTCACAAGAACAACACTCCGTGAAGCGCTCAAAACCCTGGAACAGCTCAAGTTGATTGTCATTCACCAGGGACAGGGAATCACTGTCAGAGATTTCCGCAATGCCAGCATGGATTTGTTGACTCATCTGATGCGGGAAGGCGATGAGATCAACTTTAAAATTGTGGAAAATATTATGGAAACCCGCGTTTTGCTGGGTGGAGAAGTCGCAAGACTGGCAGCGTTGCGTGCGGCACCAGAAGATTTGGCACACCTGGAAAAAATTCTTCAGCAACTTGAACAAAGCAACACTCCTGAAAATTACATGTTGCTGGATTTTGAGTTTTTTTATCTGCTGGGATTGTGCAGTAAAAACATGGTCTATATCCTGCTGATGAACACCATCAAATCCTTGTATGAAAAACAGGTTGCCCTGTTCAGACCTCTTGCCGGAGCCATGAAAACAAAATCGCAACAGGCGATTCTGGAGGCCGTGAAGAAACATGAACCGGCAAACGCGGAACGTCTGGCCCGTGAGTATCTCACTCAGGGAATCACTTTGTGGCACCAGACTGACAATAAACGATAAAGGAGACTGATTATGTCACAAGCATTGACTACAGGCTCCAGGCGTTTCACTGATTTGATCACCTGGATATTCTCGTTGAAATTTCCTGAAATACTGGTCCCTGAAGCACCATTGAAAGAATGGTGGCACCATCACCTGCCGTTGATTTCAGACTGGGATCTTCCCATAGATCAAGCCCTTGTTGGAGGTGTTGTCGCCCCCTCAATGGGATATGCCTTTGCCGCAGGTTATCAGGCGGCCATCCGCTGTCTGATACCGTCAACACCGGTCAACAAGCTGGCGGCCTTTTGTGTGACCGAGCAGGGTGGCGGTCATCCGGGCGCGATTCAAACACAATTGAATCTAGCGCCAGAATCAGCAGACGGCACACTTTCAGGAGAGAAAAGCTTTGTGACCATGGGACTCCATGCTGATCTGCTACTGATTGCCGCAAGCACAGGAATCCATGAAAATGGTCAAAATATAATCAAAATGGTGCAATTGCCTGCCACCACTCATGGGCTTGTGTTCCACAACCTGCCACTGTTGCCATTTGTACCGGAAGTTCCTCACTCCCGCATTGAATTGAAACATTGCCCTGTCATGCCCCACCAGATTTTATCCGGTGATGGATATCAGGATTACATCAAACCCTTTCGGACAGTGGAAGATATTCATTTGCTTTCGGCAATCATCGGATACCTGTTGCAGATTGCCCTGCGTTTTGACTGGCCGGAAGAACTGGTGGAACGATTGCTGAGTTTGTTTGCCGCCTTCAGAATGCTGGTTTTGTCAGACCTGAATCATGCGGCATCACACCTTGTGCTGGCCGGTGTGTTGGGGCAATTTCATGAAGTCCTGGAAAACCTGGAACCGTTATGGTCCAGAACCGATGATGTCATTGCCAGCATGTGGGAACGTGATAAAAAATTATTAGCTGTTGCTGAAAAAGCACGGAAGAAACGTTTGAGCAATGCCCGGGAAAAACTGGGGATGCGGAGTTGAATGGATATTCAGCTTAGGAATCGCACAGAAATAAATTACCCATTTGCCTCCAACCATCCAAAACACAGCTATGGAGAGGAATATTTATAGTTGGGAATGTTGTTGATGAGCGATTCCTTAAGGAAGTGCCATTAGGTCAAAGGTCAGATCTGAAAAACGACTATGAAGAAGGTTTACTGGCGTTTTACCAGCAGGATTTTCAAACAGCCCTTGATTTGTTTTCCCAAATTTCCCGGAACTATGAAGATGCCGCGGCAACCTTCATGGTCTTTCAGGCACAGCGATGTCTGGAGAGTCCACCCTCTGAGCAGTGGAAGGGTGAAATCATTTTGCTGGAAAAATAAGAACCCCCTTGTCGTTTACACTGCCCGACACGCTGACAGGCCTGCCTTATTCAATCCGGGAGGCGATAAAGGTTCCCTGAAATCTGGGATCTTTCATCATGAGAAGCTTTTGAACCTCGACAGATTCCTGCCTTGATTCATAGGGTCCCGTATAAACCTTGAAATGCTGAATCCGTTGTTCTGCCGGAGCCGCTTCAAAAAACAACTGTCCGGTATAAATCTGATTCAAGTGGGCCTTGACCCGGTTTGCGGTGTCCAGATCAGGAAACAATCCCATCGAAACCTTGTATTGATTGCCTGCCTGCTGACGATAAGCCTGTCCTGTGAGCTGATTTTCCCGATTGATACGATCCACCCAGACAGAGGCATCTTCTTCCCTTAATGTTTTTGTGGAAATCACTTCCGTCATGGGTGTGATGTCAGACACTGTTTCCGTCTTTGCGGGATAACCATATTTTTTCAGGAGAAAACGGTAATCATCAACACATTCCTTATACACACAATTTGCGACCTGAAGATAAAACCGGTTTTTTTTCACCTCAGGCGGTGGCGGCGGAGGTGGTGGCGGTTCATATCGTACCACTGGTGGTGGCAATGGCTGGTAAACGGGTTCCGGTTTGGGCATGGCGACAGGTACCGGTTCCGGTTCCGGGAATGGTGCGGGCGGTTTGTTCACAAACCATAAGATTGCCACAGTGAGCAAGCCAAGAACAATCCCAATCACACTGGCGATAATCGCAGGTACCAGAATAGGTTTCTTTTCTTCGGGTTCCTCCAGAGAATCTTCCATGATCGGAGTTTCTTCTGCCATCTCCTGTTCAGGTTCTTCAGCGGCAGGAGTTTCATCCTGCACTTCCAGATCATCAATGGTGGAAAGATCTTCAAAAAATGAGTCCAGCTCATTATCGCCATCTCCTCCGCCACCGAGATCGGTTTCCATGAAATCATCAATTCCATCGGAAAACCCGGAATCTCCGCCAAAATCGCCTAAATCATCAAGCTCGTCTGCCATAACACTGTCCTTGTCCGGAAAAAATCAATTCCGGTTTTTTTGATAGATGTTCAACAATCCTGTCAATAACAAATCGTCAATCCAGTGAGGAATTTCAGGAATATGTGTTTTCAAAATTGCCGCGATTCCACCGGTGGCAACCAGTACAGGTGATTCATCCAGCGTGGTTATAATTTGCTGAATCAGCGAACGAATCATTCCGATATATCCAAAAAAAATTCCGGATTTCAGGCAATCCTCCGTGTTTTTTCCAATCACATGGACTGGAGGCTCCAGCGGTACCTGAAACAGTTGGGAGGTATTTTTTGTGAGCACATTAGAAAGTATGCCCATCCCTGGGCATATGATCCCTCCCTGGAAAATGCCATCCTGTGAAACAAGATCAATGGTGGTGGCTGTCCCCATATCCAGCACAATCACACATTCATGAAACATTTCATACGCCGCGACCGCAGTTGCGATCCGGTCTTGCCCCACTTTTTCCGGAAAATCCACATCCAGACGTATCCCGAGATTCAAGTCAGGAGACACCTGAATTGCCTTTTTTCCTATCAAGTTTTGGGCCATTTTATGAAAAGCCACCGATAATTCAGGGACGACGCTTGAAAAAATCACATCCTCAATCGTTGATAATGAAATTTTTGAGCTTAACAGAAATTCCGCAATCTGTTGCTGGTAATCTATGGCAGTGCCAGATCGTCTGGATGGAAATTTTCCCCTGTGGATAATGGAACTGTCCTGAAAAACAGCCGTGGAAACTTTGGTGTTGCCAATATCAAAAGCGAGTAGCATGGTCGGTCATCCGATATATTGAACATCGCCGGAAATATGCGGAATGAGCGTTCCTTCAGGTGTGCGGATCAGCAAATAGCCTTCCGGAGACAATTGCTCAATCACACCCTCACTCCAGCCGTTCTGGGTCTGATAACGTGCCGGTTGGTTCAACGCGCTGGCCCGGACTAGCCATTCTTCCAGTAAAAATGAAGATCCCTGTTGATCAAACTGATCAAGAACAGCATTCAGATGCGTCAGGATCTGCTGAAAAACGGATTCCATCTCAATTTTCCGGGTGGATTCCTGAGCCATGGTGGTGACAATGGATTGCAGATCTTCCGGATAATCCTCCGGTTGTCCCAGACAATTCACACCAATTCCCATGACCAGGACAATCTGATTTTTCAATGAGGTCGATTCCAGCAGAATCCCGCATATTTTTCTGGTGCCAATGAGAATGTCATTCGGCCATTTCAATCTGGGGGTTTTTTCCAGCAAAGGTTCCAGCGCCCGGGCCACACCAATTCCTGCCAGCAGAGAATAAATTCCAATCGATTCCATACTCACCGAAGGATGAATGGCAATGGAAAATGTCAGATTTTTGTCAGCCAAAGAAACAAATCGCCGCCCGAGTCGCCCCTTGCCTGCGGTTTGTCGAGCTGTGATCACCACAAGACCCGGATGGCTCAAATGCTCCGGATGATTGAGCAGGTAGGTGTTGGTAGAATCTATTTCATCCAACCGGATGATCTGTTGACCAATATGATAAGGCATATGTCTTTCTGGTTTCTGAAGGTTCAATTTTTATCCCTTAAGTTCCGTTGTTTCCCTTTGATATTCATACCAGTCCAACACTTCTTTCGCATAGCGTTTAAAGTCCTGAAGATGTTGCGTCAGAATGGCATGAACAATATTCCAGTCTACTGATTCATAAGCATGGACGAGAATGTTGCGAAACCCTACACTTTTTTTCATACGCTCCACGATGTAAGGACTGATCACCTTTGCCTGCTCCAAATGCATAAAACTTTCTGACATGTTCATGGGCGCCGGTAAAGATAGTTCAGCGTTAATGTGAGAAGCTATATCTACACAAATTTGAATCGCTCGCTGAAGATTCAACGTCACGATGTCTTGCAAATCCCAATCAGACTGAAGTGTTGCCTGACTGATTGGCAT
The DNA here is from genome assembly GCA_015232315.1 of SAR324 cluster bacterium. Taxonomy (NCBI): domain Bacteria; class Deltaproteobacteria; species SAR324 cluster bacterium. Next base: position 30,239 of record JADFZZ010000014.1, read on the forward strand.
TTTGCTTTGGATCCGATCCAGACAATGGTTCAAGGATTCCATTTTTACCAGTAGAATCATTTCATCCATAAGCCAATCTTTCCGCATGTTTTTTTAGAATCATTCTCGTGTAAGGCATCATGTCCGCCTGGTTGTACCACATTTTTCTGAAAAGCGAGGCCAATAGCGGCGATGAGATTTTTTTAATCATGTTGCCACACAAGGCTTGTTGCAGAAGCGGGCCATCAACCTGATGCAAATCAATCAGGTCCACTTCACAAGGCAGACTGGTCGCAAAATCAAGGTATATCTCCTGTTTTTGTTCAAAGGTGAGAGCATGTTCAGCGGCTATAGCAATATCAATATCACTTTCTGGAGTCATCCGGTTTTTTATCGCTGACCCAAACACTGTCGCAACCAGAATTTCAGGGTGTCTGTCAAGAATTGCTTCAATCTTATGGAAAAGAGAAGCGGTAGAAATCATAACCATCTCCTGAATTTTGTTTGAACGCCATCAAAACACTGTCGCAGTTTAATATGTCTAAACAAATGGGCACTTTAGTAACATCTTGAATTAACGCAAAATAAAATCCGCGATTCGGGTGCTCCCGGGTTTGGCTTTTCCGTTCTTGTCCCGTCCCTGAATTTCCACAATCGCAAGGACTTCCGCCTGGATCCCCAGCACTTCCGCAATGAGACGGATTTCATACCAGTTGCTGTACTCAATGAAAAAATCCTTCGATTTACTGTAATATTCCAGTTCCAGTAACTTCAAGGCGTCATAGATATCCTTGGAAGAATTAAATTTTCGCTGTCCCTGTTCATCTTTCGCGGTCAGGGTTTCCGCAATGCTTTTGGCTACATCAGGATTGGAATATTCCAGACGAACCTTGTCGAGTTCGGTTTCTGAATCGGTGGTACATGGAGTTTCATCATTGAACTGAACCAGAAACTGCTGAATTTCCTCACTGGTCGCCAGATTGACATTGATTCGTCGTTCCGCCGCACCAAGATCGCCTTTGATACCCACAGGATATACGGTAAAATTCTTTTTCCACGACTGGTACCAAAAATCCCTGTCAGGAAATGCCTCAGCCACGCCCTTGATGACCCGGACCTCGCCCAATCTGTCCAGGTGCCGGTTTTTAACAAAAATTTCCGGTTCGATTCCGATGTAATCCACATTTTCAGCACCAAAGTCCGGACTGTAGGGTTCTGTGGAGTTTTTATCCATCCAGTCAAATATTCCGGCATAAATTGACAAAATCTGAATGCTTTCCAACGGTTTGGTAACCACCTCCTGCCCTTCGACAGGATGCATGGTGTCAGGAATCTGAATCACGCTCACAGCATTGTAAAACTGATTGCAAAGCAACCAGTCCTCCTTGCTTTTGGCCCGTCGGGTGAGACTGTCGGACTGGATACGGTTCAGATCAAACAGATGATCAATGGGACGCACGATGGGAGCATAGATGGTGACATCTTCAAAATCAGGCAGAATGCCTTCCGGCAAGGCGATGGGAGGTGGCGGATTCAGCACAGAAACTTCGCCGGTTCCACCCAACTGGTAAATCTGACGGAGGCCTATAAAAAATTTGGGTTCCTCCTCACTTTCCAGTCCGACAAGAATGGCTTTGAACATGGATTTGGCGGCACCTCTGGCTTTGAACGCGGATTCAAAACTCTGCATGGCCTGCACTTCCAGCGTCGTTTCAAAGGTGAATTCGGTGAGATAGATGGAAATTAGCATCAAAATCACCAGTGTCAGCAGTAGCGCGATTCCTTTTCTGGATGAAAGCTTTATAAAACGCATACGCTGACACCGCGGCAATCAATAAGAATCGGAATCAATCAGACACACTCTGGTTCCACTGAGCCAGTCATGCAATCCACGGCGACGTGATGAAAACAGAATTGACAGAAACATCCATCCACCGGTCATCAGCATCAGCCAGACAGCGATTTCTCTCAAAACCTGATGAATGATCCGGACAGGTTTTTCAGTATATTGCCGCAGGAAGATCCCCATGACAGCCTTGCCCGGTGTTTTGCCATGGATTGTGTGGAAAATGATGAAATATCCCAGGGACAATGTGAGTTCCAGTAGCATGGCATAGCGCATGGCCGCCGTCATCGGGGTGCCACTCGTCAAATGCAGACTCTTGAAAAAGAGACCATGCGTGAAAAAATTGACCCCCCATCCGCAAATCGCGATAATCGTATAATCCAGCAGACGTGCCAGGATTCTGGCCATCACAGGCGCATTCACATCAGAACCCTGCGGGTTGACGGACACTGTTTTCAGAGGCATGTGGCAAACCGGACAATAGGGATTGGATTTCCGGGAAACTTTGGTGGTTTGAAAGCAGTGCGGACATGAAACAACGTGCATTTATTTCCTTTGAATTCTTGCGCCCAGAGACTTGAGGCGAATGTCAATGTTTTCATACCCACGATCTATCTGGTGAATATTCTGAATGACGCTGACGCCTTGCGCGCCAAGCGCGGCGATCAGCAGAGACATACCGGCCCGGATATCCGGTGAAGACACGGGAATCCCGGTCAGTTGGCACGGTCCTGAAATGACAGCCCGATGAGGATCACACAAGATGATATGCGCTCCCATGGCAATGAGTTTATCCACCCAGAAAAGCCGGCTTTCAAACATTTTTTCAAAAATCAGCACCGTTCCGGTGCATTGCGTTGCCACAACGGTCATGATGCTGGTGAGATCCGCAGGAAAGCCCGGCCATGGAGCGTCATCAATTTTGGGAACACCCTGAGAAGGAATGGTTTGCACTCTCATTTCCTGCTGTTTGGGCACAAGCAAATCATTGCCCTGTACTTCTGTTGTCACACCAAGCCGTTCAAACATCATTCTGATAATGCGCAAATGACGACTGCCCGCCTGCTTGATCAGCAGTTCACTGCGTGTCACCGCGGCCAAACCGATGAAAGATCCCACTTCAATATGATCCGGTTGCAGGGTGTAATCACAACCATGCAGATGAGCCACTCCGTCAATGGTGAGCATGTTGCTTCCAATACCTGTGATACGGGCTCCCATCGCAATCAGCATATGGCACAATCCCTGGACATGCGGTTCACATGCGGCATTGTAAATGGTGGTGCCGCCCCAGGCCATCACTGCCGCCATGATCACATTTTCGGTAGCCATCACACTGGCTTCATCCAGATAAACCTCAGCTCCCCGGAGTCCTGTTGTTTCCATGTGATATGTCCCTTGTTCCAGCACAATGGACGCGCCCAGATGTTTCAACGCCTGGAGGTGAGTGCTTACAGGACGTATGCCAATTTTATCGCCACCCGGAGCCGGCAGGTGGATCGACCCATAGCGGTTGAGCATGGGTCCCGCCAGCAGGAATGAACCTCGAATCCGTGACGCCAGCTCTGAAGAAGGCTGATCGGAAGTGAGGTCTTTGGCCTGGAGTTGATAAACATGATCATCCAGTTTGACGACCTTCACGCCGATATCCTCAAGCATCGCCAGCATGTCCAGAATATCGGCGATTAGAGGAATGTTCCTCAAAATGACAGGTTCTTCGGTGAGCAAAGCAGCGGCAAGTACCGGAAGCGCTTCATTTTTGTTGCCTGCCGGGGTGATTTCTCCGGAAAGAGGAATACCTCCTTCCACAATAAATTGTTCCACAAAAAACCTTTCGTCAGGAGGATGAAGGGGCGGGATGTGAATTTCCAGACATCCCGTAACATTCATAGCGCAGGTGCTCAAGCACCGGCATATTTTGTCGGATCCTCCGGAGATATTCCAGATCAATGGCCCCATCAATCAGACAGGGATATTCAGGAGCACACGCCAGCACAGTTCCCCACGGATCAATCAAAACGGTATTGCCGTAAGAAACCCTGTTTCCGTAGTGATGGCCCCATTGCGCCGGAGCCGCGATATAGACCTGATTTTCAATGGCGCGGGCACGCAGCAAAGGAAACCAGTGGTCTTTGCCGGTTTGCAGAAAAAACGCTGAGGGCAGAAAAATAATATCAGCGCCTTGAAGCCTCAGATGCTGAAACAAGCCTGGAAAACGCAGATCATAGCAGATCGCCAGACCAATGTTGCCAATCTCATGGGGAACCACAACCGCCTGACAACCAGGTTTGATGTTTCTGGATTCAATATTTTTCAAATTGGGTGAATCAATATCACACAAGTGTATTTTCCGGTAAACCGCCTTCACATTCCCGGTGGCGTCAATCAGAAATGAGGAATTATAGGATCTTGCTGTTGCATCATCCGGTGAAGGTTCATTGACACTGCCCATTAAAATAGAAATGTGATGCCTGGAGGCTTCTTCCTGAAACAGGGGCAGAGTGAATGTTTCAAGACATTGCGCGATCCGGTTTTTTTCTTCCTGATTTTCTCCGACATACAAAAACATTTCGGGAAACGCCACCAGTGATAGTTTTTCTTCGCTGGCCTGCTGGATCATTTTCCGGGCAAAGGCCAGATTTGTGTCAAAATCCTCGACAGAATTCATCTGCACGAGTCCAATACGATGAGTCATGTTCAGGTTCCTTTGATATGGGCGTCCAGATGGTGGCGCAAACGGTTGAGATTGGCGGGCAACCCGGTGAGTGTGAGATAAATCGCGTCATCTTTGTAGTCAATTTTATCCACCCGGCTCCATTCATAAATTTCTTTCAGATTGCCGGTATCCTGATAATCCAGACACACCGAAATCGTTTCCATTCGTTTTTCAAAAAATTTGAGAATTTTTTGCCGTAATTCATCCAGTTGCTGATGTTCGGCGGAAACAAGAATGGCCTCCGGATATTTTTTTTGCAGCATTGCCTGTTCCAGGGGCGAAATCAAATCGGTCTTGTTGAAGACCGTCAGGATCGGCACAGATTTACAGTCGATCTCTGCCAGCACACTCAAGGTAGTCTGAATGTGATCTTCATATTCACCGCTGGCATCCACCACATTCAACAGCAGATCTGCATCATTGACCATTTCGAGGGTTGAGCGGAAGGACGCGACCAGTTCATGGGGCAGGTTCCGAATGAAACCCACGGTATCAGACAACAGAATCTGGGGACGGGACTTGTCTTCCAGCACACGGGTGGTGGATTCCAAAGTCGCGAACAGTTTATCTTCAACAAGCAGATGAGAATCGGTCAAACCATTCATGATGGTGGATTTACCAGCATTCGTATAGCCCACCAGACTCACATTGAGGCAATTGGAGGCACGCCGTTTTTTCTGTGTTTTGCGTTCTTCTTCCACATGTTTCAATTCTTCACGCAACCTGGCGATACGCTGTCGAAGCATCTGCCTGTCTTTTTCAATTTGTGTTTCACCCGTCCCGCGTGAGGCATTGATCCCGCCACGTTCACGATCAAGATGCTGCCACATGCCAACCAACCGGGGCAACAGATATTCAGCGTGCGCCAATCCAATCTGAAGTTTGGCTTCACGGGTTTGAGCGTGTTTTTCAAAAATTGTCAGAATGATGAATGTTCTGTCAATCACGGAACATTTGAAATATTTTTCCAGATTTCGATTCTGATTGGGCGAAAGTTGGGCATTCACAATGATCAGTTCCAGTGCTTCCTGTTCAATCAAGAGCTTGATTTCTTCCAGTTTGCCCTTACCGAAATATGTCGCTGAATCAATATGGCTCCGTGATTGGGTGACTCGACCCTTCACGTTGAACCCCATCGTTCGGGCCAGCGATTCCAGTTCATCGAGAGAGATGGTTACGTCTTCATGGGTTTGTGTTGGCAGATGCAGGGAAAGCAACAATGCGTTCCCTGTGGCGAAGTCCTGTTCAATTTCCTGCAAGGGGTCCTCAGATTTTCAAAAGGTGGAAATAGGAATGGTCTGTTTTTCCACTATCAAAATCCCCTGCTGGAATCAAGTTTCCAATTGGATTTTCAATTCTTCAGCCAAATGAATGGGCAGGCCGCACATCTGATCCCGGCACAACCAGGCACTGCTCTGTTGTGTTTCAGTCACCCGTTCCTCAAAAACCGGCAACACCAATTTGAGGTCCGGAGCAAACGTGGGATCAAGATACGCGGGAATGATCGCCGGATAAAACCCCTGCCGGATATGGGACAGCATGGCCTGAATTTCCGGATCATGACGGTTCCCCAGAATAACCACCTGAGTTGGCGGAAACAAATGCCAGTCCAGTGCCCACTGCATGGCGGCAAAACTGGCACCGCCCTGATGAAGATGCTGTTGAAAACCTTCCAGAATACGCAGGGAATCCTCACGGTACGTCCCTTCAAACCCCAGATAATGCAGTTTGAGAAATACCAGCGCGGCCATGCTGTTGCCCGAAGGCTCCACCCCGTCATAACCTTCCATGCTCCGGCATATCACGGTTTCCGCGTCATGCCCGGTGTCGTAATAAGGACCCTCTTCATTGCGAAACAACGTGTTGACCTGATCCATCAATGCTTTTGCCCGAAACACCCACTGCGACTCATAGGTGGTTTCATACAGATCCAGACAGGCCATGGCCAGATGGGTGTGATCGCAAAGATAGGCGTGAAACCGGCCTTCACCCTCCCGATGGCGACGCAAAAGACGCCCCTCCGTGTCAAACATATTGGAAAATATGAACTCCGCGGCTTGTCGGGCAATTTGGGCATAATTTTCGTTTTCAAAAATCCGTGAGGCCCGGGCAAACGCTGAAATCATCAATCCGTTCCAGGAAACCAGAATCTTGTCATCCAGCAAAGGACGTGGACGCCTGGACCGGGATTCCAGCAGAACAGCACGAGCTTTGCGCATGTTTTCACGCAACGTATCCCTCGAAATACTGAATTTTTGAAGCATTGCTTCTTCAGCAACCGGACGGTGCGGAATATTCAACTGATGTTCAAAATTTCCATGTGAGCTAATACCCCACCACGCTTCGGCCTGCGGTGACAGTTCCGGTCCAAGAAGATTGCGAAATTCCTGTTGGGACCAGACATAAAACTTTCCTTCCACACCTTCACTGTCCGCGTCTTCCGCGGAATAAAACGCACCGTCTGGTGAACGCAGGTCACGCTCAATGTAGGTCAGCACATCTTCGGCCCTTTCACGGTAACTGTCATGGCGGGTGACCTGCCAGGTTTCGAGCAGACTCCAGACAAACAGGGCGTTGTCATACAGCATTTTCTCAAAATGAGGAACCATCCACTGATAATCGGTGCTGTAACGACTCAATCCTCCGCCAAGCTGATCATAAATACCTCCGGCCAGCATTTTATGGAGAGTTGTTTCAACCATTTCCAGAGCGCCAGGATGATGGGTCCGATGATGATAGCGCAGTAGCGTCATGAGTCCCATGCTCGGGGGAAATTTGTTATTGGCCTGAAATTGAAATCCGCCGTCTTCACGGTCAAAAGCCTGCACAAAAGTTTTGAATGTTTTTTCCGGAATTTCTTCAGCGTCCTGCAACGGCGTACTTTTCAGTTGAGCGTTCTGCTGTAAAAATGCGGTGATGGACTGAGCCGACTGATAGATCTGATCCCTGTCGTTGCTCCAGATCTGATGGATATATTCCAGAACAGACAGAAAACTTTTTCGACCATACGAATCCTTTGGTGGAAAATATGTTCCCCCGGTGAAGGGTATTCCCTCAGAGGTGGCAAACATATTCAGCGGCCATCCTCCCTGTTGCTGAAAGGCATGGAGCGCGTCCATATAGATTTTGTCAACATCCGGACGCTCTTCCCGATCCACCTTGATCGCGACAAAGTGAGCATTCATAAATTGAGCAACCTGCGGATTTTCAAACGATTCGCGTTCCATCACATGGCACCAATGGCAAGTGGCATACCCAATACTGATCAATAGCGGTTTTTGTTCAAGACGAGCTTTGTCGAAAGCATCCGGTCCCCACGGGAACCAATCGACAGGATTATGGGAATGCTGAAGCAAATACGGACTTTTCTCATGAATGAGACGATTGGAATAAGAAGTCATGTCAGAACCTTTTCAAAAATAATCGAGGATCAAAGCCTACGGTTTTTACGAATAAACCAGCATTTCATCATTATTTCTGAAAAACAACCCTGAAATTTTTGCGAAGAATGTTTCTTCGATGCGTATTATATTTTTCAATCCGGAGACTGACACACTGAAACTTTTCTAAATTTCCTGTTTCATTTTTAAATAAAAGCCGATACAAAAATCACAGTCAGATGACTCAATAAGCAGGAACATTCTATCAGGGGGATCTATGAATGAACAAGAACTGCAAACTAGACTGGAAAAACTGGAATATAAAACGACACAAATGGAACAAGATGGGAAAAACAGAAAATGGTTTCACTGGCCATCAACCATCATTGGTATTGTAGTGGGTAGCATGCTGTTGTCAGTCTGGGGATATGCGGATACGCCGACTAGCATCAGCCGCACAGATTTCTCTTCGGGAACCGTGATCAGTTCTTCAACGATGAACGCACAATTCAACGGTGTGTACAATGCGGTGAATCAACTGCTTTCCCTGCTTCAGGTCAAGTCCGGCAAGGTGGGCATTAACAACCCGACTCCGGCTCACACACTGGATGTCACGGGGACTGCTCGCTTCACAGGCGCAGTCAATGCCGCTTATTTCCCGGCCTCCCGAAATGAGAATGTAACTCTTCGCACTGATGCCACCAATCCAACCTATCAGGTAACGTTAAGCGCGGATTATCTCACCCTCTTCAATACGGACAATGTGGCCTATATAGCCCCTAATGTTTCCGCCACTGTGGACATCACAGCCACGGGTGCTAATGGCTTGGATACCGGATCAGAAGCTCCCAATATCTGGTATTACATCTGGGCGATTTATAACGGAACCACCACCTCCGGTCTATTATCAGCCAGTTCAACAACACCTACGCTGCCCAGCGGATACACCTATAAAAAACTGATGGGTGCTGTAAGAAATGATGGCTCCAGCAATTTTGTCCCCTTCAGGCAGGCAGGAAATCATGTGAGTATTCAGGGCGGACTCAATTTTATCGCAAACGTTTCAAATACATCCATAACTGGTTTTTCCCTTGCTGAACGTGTACCCTCCATCGCGGATGCTGTAAAATTCACTTACACTATTGTTACGGATGGTTCAGCCCAGTCACATATTTATATTTATATTCTGGCCACAGATTCGGCTACTGATTATCTGGGTTCAATAGGACCATCTATTGCGGGAACTTCATCAGCCTCTTTACGTGTTAGTGGGACAGCTACCATGGCCCTGGATAAAACCAATGGGAGTCATCCTTACGCCTATTACAAAACAGATGCTACGACCACTAAATGTTATATTGGAGTGTCCGGATATTCTTTGACATTGTTTTAAACGAATACTGTCGAAAAAATTATCACGTCGGGGCAGACCTGTGTGTCTGCCCGGAATCAGGGCGAACACACAGGTTCGTCCCTACAATTTCTTTGTCCATTCCTCGCCTTAAACCAGTCGTGCCACAATGAAAGTTGTGTCGTCATCCCAAGCTTGATCTGAATAATGCTGACAGGCTGTTTTCAGAACACGGTCTTTGATTTCTGTGGCAGAGCAACCCATGGTGTTTTTGAGGACATTTTTCAAGCGACGGATGCCGAACATCTCACCCTGTGAATTATAGTTTTCCAGAAGTCCATCTGTATAAAACAACAGCACATCCCCTTTTCGTAAATTTCTAACCTGACTGGTGTAACGATTTTGTGCCTTATAGCCTAACGGTACGGAACGGCTATTCAAAGAATGAATTCCCTCTTTGGCCGTAGCAACCGTATTTTTTACAGTGTTGTCATGCCATATCAACGGAGGATTGTGTCCAGCAGAGGTATAGGTGAGCTGATACTTCCTTAAATCCAGAGACGCATAAAAAAAAGTCATGGCATATTGACCTTTTGTGGTGGAATATAACACTTCATTCAGCCACGCCAATGCATTTTCCTGACGCAGAAAAAGGTCATTCTCCACCTGATCATCCATGCAGACATCCAGTGTTTTATAAAAACTGCCGGCCATGGCAGTGATGAGTGCCGAAGGAACTCCATGTCCAGTCACATCGCCAATCAGAATATCCAGCACTCCATGAGCTTCATAGTAACGGTAGCCATACCAATCGCCTCCGCTTTCTGACGCGGATTGATAAAAACTCGCCAGTTCCAGCCCTTCAACTTGCGGATCTGATGCGGGAATCAGTAACTCCTGCACACTGCGGGCAGTTTCCAGTTCATGCTTCAGACGTTCGGTGGTTTTCAGGTTTTCATAAAGTCGGGCATTGACGATTGAAATAGCGGCCTGAGAAGCCAGTGCTTTCAAAATAACCAGACGTTCCCTGGTGAAGGCTTCTTCCGCCAGATTGTTTTCCATATACACCATGCCAATGATCTGGTTCTGATTCTGGATGGGGGTACAAAGCAGAGATTTAGGCTGATATTGCAGGATGTAGGGATCATTATAAAAATCAGGGGAATTGACAGCATTGCCGAGAACCAGATTTTCACGAGTACGCATCACATAATGAATCAGACTGAGAGGCAGTAACGTCGTTCCTTCTGCTGACATTGACTCAAGAGGTTGGGGAGTCTGAGACGTTTGATGTTCCTGTTCTGAGTGCCATTGGCCCACGATTTTCCATGTTTCATTTTCCAATAAAATCAGCACGCCTGACTGGGCCCCCGCGTTTTTCAACATGAGGTTCATCAGTTTGTTGAGAAGGTTTTCCAGCACAATTTCACTGGAAATGGTCTGAGATGCCTGCAAAACCGCGGCAAGATCAATTTGCTGGGAAAAGGTGCGTGAGGTCTGGTTATGAGCGGTTGTCTGATGCTCGTCAACGCTTCCAGTCCGCAAAACATCCTCCGATAATTTAAGATGTCGCTGATTCAACCTGTGAACCAGAGCATGAGCTCCCCAGCGATTATAAGCATAGTGAGCCGCGCGAAAATGTGCGTCTGCTGAAAGATTCTGCTGGAACCCTTCAAAAAAACTTCCAGCAAGTTCATGCGCAAGCGCTTCATCCTGTGGAAACGCATGCTGTCGTGCCAAATCAATGGCCTGCTGATACAACCCCATGGCCTTGGTGCTGTTTCCGGAAACGCGCTGATATTCAGCTTCCATCAAATACAGTTTGTGGGCATAATTATGGACGGAACTGTTTGCCCAGCGACGCATTTGCCGGATATCTTTTTTTGCTTTCCTGAGCAACGAACTGACTGAAACATCCGTGGTTCCCGCAAGTTTTATCCAGGCCAGTGTCCGGAAAAACAGAAACACTGGAATCATCGGAGAACTGATGGCAGAATCCCGATATGGCTGAGCCGCGTCAGCATATTCAACGGCCAATTCAATCCTGCCGTGATAATAGCATGAAATCATTTTGCACAAATATATGTTGAATAAAAAGGAAGCATCCTGTTTTTCCAGAAAATGAGGCAACCAGTGTTCTTCATTAAAAAGCCTTCTGGGTGCCATGACAGTATGATCTGCTACATCTTGCAGATCAGCCATCAATTGGGCAAAAAATGACAAATACACACTAAACAGCTCCCGATCCAGGTGCTTCAGAATTTTACTATATTTTTCTATCTCAGTTTGTACCAGATCCAACGGCTTCCCGGAAAAAAACGAGATAATGCAATAGTTATTGACCGCATACCCAGCATATTCCAGATCGCCAGATTTGAGACCTTTCTGATAATCTTCAAGAAGGAGCGGAACCAATTGCTGAAGAGGTCTCGTCCAGTGATGGATGTAAAAGTGGATGACATTCAACACCCGACATTCCTGATCTGACACACCCAGTTTTTCCAACAGATCCAGTCCCAACCGGGCAAATTCATGGCCACGCTCAATCTGTCCCAAACCACCACACAGGACCACCCCGTAACTGACAAACGCAAAGGGAGACCATTGGGTGTTGCCATAAGTCACGGATAATTTCAGTTGAGCAAACATCATGACCGGAATCATTTCCGGTTTATAAAACAATACCATCGGTGCAATGTTGACAAGAATTTTGATGGCGTTGAATTTGTTGACCTCTGTCATGAGGGGAAGGGTCATGAGTTCTTCAGGAGTTTTACGGTTCAACAGCAGCCATGTGTTCATTAAACCTGTCAGCAGATGCCATTTTCCCGGATGACGAGGAATGGACACACCCAACTTTTGTAAAATATCAATCGCCAGATCCAGGGCCTCATGGCCTTTGTTCCGGGGGAGCATGAGCAGGATCTGGGAATTACAGGCATCCAGTTGGTCTTCAAAAGTTCGGGCCTTTTGCTGAATCAGATTCACCAGTCGCTGGGCTTCGCTCAGATCACCAGACAGATAAGCGGCTTGAGTGTTGTCATTGTGCAGCGCCAAACACAGCGCATAGTGATTTTCCCAGGGAGATGCCCCGAGCCAGGCGATGCTGGCCTGAAAATAGCGCATGGCCGGTTCGAACGCGACAGCCTTCATCGCCCGACGGGCGGCCCTGCTGTTCAATTCTGCCATTTGCGGATTTTCAGTGCCACTGGTTTCTGACAAGCCGAGATTGAGATGATTCACCGCGTCAAACAAAAATTCCTCATGTTCGTCACGCTCCATCATTTTCAGTAGATATTCTCCGATTTTCCGGTGCAATTGGAATTTCAGGGACGGCTCAATATTTTCATAAACAGCCTGACGGACTCGATCATGCGCAAAACGATACAATGTATTGGCCGAGCCAGATTGAAATCCCTCGGCATTCCGCAGTTCATGCTCACTGACAGGCAGAATGAATTCGTCCCACAGGGCATCCCACAGATTGGCGGAAATCTCCACCCAATCGTTTTCGGATAATGCGGACAAAGTCCGGGTATCAAACCGGTTTCCCAGACAGGCGGCCCATTCCAGCAGTTTCAGGGTGGGTGGGGTGAGTCGCCGCAGTTGATCAGACATCAAGTGAACCACATTATCGGTGATATTTTGGGATTCAATGCGTCGGAGATCCCATTCCCATTGTCTGGAATATCCTGAAAACTGAATCAGCTTTTCCTTATGCAAGGTCTGAAAAAATTGCCGTACAAAAAATGGATTCCCCTGCGTTTTCTGGCAGATCAACTGTGCCAGAGAATAGAGCTGATCCTCAGGGTTGTGAAGCGTATCACGAAGCAATGCCTGAATATGTTCCACTCGCAAAGGTCTCAAGGGGATATGATGGGTCGAGACACCAGCCTGTTCCAGTTCCAGCAATGTCAGAAAAGAGGGATGTCCCTCTGCCATTTCATTGTCCCGATAGGCGGTGATAAACAGAAACCGGTTCAGATCTGGAGCGGTCATGATGAATTTCAATAATTTCAGGGTTGCCCAATCCGCCCATTGCAGATCATCCAGATACAGCACCAGAAATTTATTATTCCGGGTAAAAACCCGCAGAAATTTCAGAAAAGTTTGATTGAACCGATTTTGGGCACTGGTTCCGGACAGTTCATAGGATTGGGCCTGTTCACCCGTGATGAGGGACCATTCCGGAATCAGGTCGCCCAGCACAGACAGGTTTTCTTCCAATTCCTCCGTCAGGCATTTTTTCCAGAAATCCAGAGTTTCTGCAGATTCAGTGAGCAGATGCCTTACCAGTTGCCGAACCGCTTGTAGTATTGAAAAATAGGGAATGTTGGCCTGAAATTGTTCAAATTTGCCGGAAATAAAATAGCCCTGGTTCTGATTCACCAACGGAATGAGTTCCCTGATGATTGCGGTTTTTCCAACGCCAGAGTGGCCTTTAACCTGAACCAGCACCGTGTTCCCTGTCAGGGCCTGCTCAAAGGCATTCCGCAATTGTTCCAATTCTTCTAACCGTCCATACAAATTGGCGGGAATCTGGAATTTTCCGGATACATCCTGCAGACCAAGTGTGAATAGTGGAATCGTGTGTTGCTGATTCCAAAAATTCCGACACTGCTCCAGATCGGCTTGAATACCAAATGCGCTCTGATAACGGGAGTCGGGAGTTTTTGCCATCATTCGAGCAATGATCTCACACAGCATTTGCGGGAGTTCCGGTCGGAGTTGAGCCAGGGGAGTCGGAGTTCTGGCAATGTGGCAATGAACAAGTTCCATCGTATCCGTTACCGGAAAGGGCAGGGCCCCTGACAAAAGTTCATAAAAGCTGATGCCCAGAGAATAGAAATCGACTCGCCAGTCAACCATTCGATTCATACGTCCGGTCTGTTCTGGTGCGATATAGGCCAGGGTGCCTTCAAACTGTTCTACTCGCAACGACTCAACTTCGCTGGCAATCTGGTCTGCAATGCCAAAATCAATAATAGCCACAACACCGGTTTGTGGATTGAAAATGAGATTGGAAGGTTTGATATCCTTGTGAATAATCTGTTGCTGATGAATATTGCCCAGAGCCTGCACCAGCCGAATCGCTATTTCCCAAAAGGTTTCCAGCGGCATGGGTCGTTTTGCGGAAGTATACAGGTTATGCAGGGAGTCCCCGCCGATATCGTGCAGAATCAAAACCGGTCGGTCATCGCTCTCAATCAGGTCCAAGGCCCGGGTGAGACCATCCATAGACCATGAACGGGTCAATTCATATTCATGCCTCAAGGTTTGCGTCTCCTCAGGTGCTGGATACGCTTTGGCCAACGTTTTCAAAATAACCGATTCCCGGGTTTTCAACGATTTTCCCCGAAACACCAGTGTTCGATCACTCTGATGAATCAGCGTCAATTCATGATATCCGGCAATATTCATGATTGCCATTGAAGGAACTCCACAGTTTTCATTATTTGACTGTCAAAGACTCCTAAGAAATTTTGAGATGTCTCTTGACAGAAAACAGACTTGATCAGATTCTGATTGGCATTTGACATGGTTGCCCTATGAATTTCAAGGCTTTGATCACAATCAGTTTTATGCATTCCAGAAAACAGCCAAACAGATTGGCTTTGATTCTATGAAAACAAGGCAATTATCATAATATGTTCATGAGATCGCATTATACAGAAGGGCGGGATTTTGAGATAAACCCGTAAATCATCATTATTCAGGAAAAACAACTTGAAATCGTTGATGAGAATTTGTCATTCTGGGGTTAAGGTTCCTTCATTTTTCCGGGTGAAATCCATGTTGTCTGTCTCGCAAAAAACATTATCTGTCGCTTCCTGGCTATGGCGAAAAACACTTTCGGAAGATCACAAACAGATCGCAATGCTTTATGTCGCCCTGTCTGTGCTGCTTTCAGAGTTCTGGGGACTGCATGCCTTGTTCTGGAGCATGGGCAAATTACTCATTTCCCAGTCAACCGTCAAATTACCACCAATGCTGAGTGATGGATTGATTCTCTGGCACCTCGCCTATCCGTTGATGGTTGCGGTGTTATCCTATCTGATTCCTTTAATGATCGGTGCACGGAAAATGGCGTTCCCCCGATTGCTGGGATTGGGGTTCTGGTGTTTTGTATGGGGATCGTTCGCATTGATTTTCCAGGTATTGTTCGAGGAAAACACTCATTCTTCCAGATATTTAGCCATTGTATTGCTCTCAATGTCCAGTGGTTGCAACGCCATCAGTTATCTGGTCACCATCAAAAACATGCGAACGTCAGGAATGACAATGTCACGCCTACCATTGCTGATTTGGGCCGGTGCGGGAATGGCCTGTGTCTGGTGTCTCAAATGGCCGCTGGAAACCATGTTTGCGGTGTTGCAGGCTCTGGCAAACCAAATGGGGGAATTTGCGATCATTGATAATCCGATATGGCGCATGTTCATGCATGATTACAGAATGTGGAATTTTCATCCGGAAGTGATGGTCCTTGTGTTGCCGTCTTTCGGGATTATTTTTTCAATTTTCTCCACCTTCAGCAAAAAGCGGACACTGGTATACACCGGACAAATTTTCCTGTTTGGCATGATCATCCTACTACTGATTATTGGATGGTGGCGTATCATTCTGCCCATTCCTGAAAATTTTAACGCGGTTTTTCTTGCAACCGTCCTGGTTTCTTTCATGGGCATTCAAAGTCTGCTGGGAATTTTTTCCTTGTCGATCAATAAGAACATGCTGAATCCCGCCATGATTCTGTCCCTGAATGCTGTCACAGTGCCCTTGATATGTATCCTGATTGAAGCGGGTGACGCCATGTTCAAGATCGCCTATACGGATATCATACTGATTCTTGCTCCAGTTCATGTGCAACTGATCCTGATCAGCATGATTTTAACATCCGGCATTGCCGCCATTTATTTCTGGTTTCCCAAGGCAACTGGTCGGCATGTGTATCCGCACTGGTCAATTCTTCATGTGATATTGCATCTTGCCGGTGTTTACCTGTCTTGCATGCCAGTGATTCAAAGTTCAGAAGGAATTCATGTGTTCACTGAATGGGTTGCCATGTTTTCACATGAAACGCTTGTGTGGGTGACCATGGGGCTTTTCTGTTGGTGCACAGGCTATGGGGTGGGAATCTTTAACTGGTTTCATAGTTATCATCATGGAGCAGTAGCCTCTCATGATCCCTGGAATGGACGGACGCTTGAATGGAGTGTGCCCTCGCCGGTGCCCCCCTATAATTTTGCGGTGTCACCCAAAGTGCATACCATGGACGCGTTTTTATATGAAAAATATGTGCATCCCGATGTTGTCGCGCATCCAGAAATGATTGAGGTTCACGGAGCCCTTCCGGGTAGTTCCATCTGGCCTTTTCTGATCAGCGTTGGTGGAGTGATCGCATTGATCAGCCTGCTGTCATGGTTCTGGATGGTCATCCCCGGACTCATTTTTATGTTTGCCGGCGTTCTGGGCTGGGCCTTTCATCCTGAATAATGCTATGGGAAATCTTCGACTGGGTATTGGCATTTTTATCTTCAGTATTTGCTGGGCCTTTGCGGTTCTCGCCAGACTGGCGGCTTCATTTGATACCCCGCAACTCAATCCCTGGAGTGTGCTTCCAGAAACATTTTTATCTGGTGGCGTTCTGTTGGCATTATGCTGTGTGATTCTGACGCTTTCATCCAGAGCGCTGAATCGGGGACAACGTTGGTATTTCAGATTCTGGTTTTTGCTATTCCTGGGTTTGAGTGTGGGATATATGTTGCTGAAAAACTATGAATTTATCCAGATGTACCCACGTATGACTTCCTTCAGGCTGGTTTCAGCCCTGCCGTTGCTCATGAGCATGTTTCACACGTTGCATGTTCTGGCAGGATTTATCTGGGGAATCGGTATTGGTGCCGTTTCCTGGCTTGATACCAACTGGAGAAACATGGAAACCCTGCGAGGATGTATTTTATATTGGTATGGAATGTTGGTTTTATGGATTGAACTCGCACTATTTCTTTAACCACCGGGACCTTTATGGACACTGATTCAGACAAGAAAAGCACACCGCCAGCACCTGATCAGAACCAGCAGGATGGAAAGAAATTCGGAACATTTCATGGCGTATTCCGACCAACCATCCTGACCATCCTGGGTGTCATGATGTACCTTCGGGAAGGTTGGGTCGTGGGCAATGCCGGATTACTGGGAGTGATTCTGATTATCCTGATGGCCTATGTGATTACGGGAACCTCCGCTCTCGCGATTTCCTCCATCACCACCAATATCCGACTGGGAGCCGGAGGTGTCTTTTCTATTGTCAGTCAAAGTCTCGGACTCGAAGTCGGCGGAAGCATAGGATTACCATTTTATCTGGCACAGGGACTTTCAACAGCGATGTATATCTATGGCTTTGTGGAAGGCTGGCTATATATTTTTCCCACACATATTCCCATGCTGGTGTCATTCATTGTCTTTGCTGTCATCTTTATCCTCTCGTATATCAGCACAACACTCGCATTCCGGGTACAATTGGTCGTCATGTGCGGTGTGATTCTTGCGCTTACTTCCATTTTATTGGGAGCCAAAGTGAATCCCATCTACACGCCGGAATGGTGGGGTGGATTTCAGGATGTGGGTTTTTGGGGATTATTCGCCATTTTCTTCCCAGCGGCTACCGGCATCATGGTCGGTGCGAGTATGTCGGGCAATCTGAAAACACCACGAACCAGCATTTACAAGGGAACCCTGATCGCCTGGGCCTTGTCGCTTGTGGTTTATCTGTCGCTGGCTGTCTGGTATGCGTGCATTGCGACACCTGAAGAACTCAGAAGCAATCTGACCATTGCGGTAGACCGTGCTTATTGGGGACCAGCCGTCCTGCTTGGAATATTGTCTTCCTGTTTCACTGCCGCCCTGAGTTCCTTTGTCGCGGCCCCCAGAATTCTTCAGTCGCTGGCAAAACATCAAATTGTGCCACTGTCTGAATTTCTGGGTAAATTGCATCAGGGAGAGCCCAGAAACGCCATGGCATTCACGGCATTGCTGGTTTTTGTAACACTATTATTGGGTGATTTGAATACCATAGCGCAAGTCTTGACCATGTTTTTTCTGCTGACGTATTTCACCATCAACAGTGTACTGCTCATTGAACAGCAGTTGAATCTTATCAGTTTCCGTCCGACTTTCAGCATTTCTCAGGGAATTCCGCTGATTGGTGCAATGTCCTGTCTTTCAGCCATTGTGATCATTAATCCCTTCTGGGGAATGATCGCGATTTTACTGAGTGTTGGCATCTATTTTTATCTGGACCGCAGAGGACTCGACTATCCCTGGGAAACAGTACGCAGTGGTTTGTTTGTCGCCATCGCCAACTGGGCTGCCAAAAAAGTGGTGACCAGCAAAGAACAGGAAAGCTTGAGGTCATGGAAACCGGACCTGCTGATTCCGATTGAACGTAGAACCCAATTTGAAGGAAATTTCCGTCTTTTGAGCGCCTTGGTCTATCCTCAGGGGTCGATTCAGGTCATTGCCCTGATGAAAGAGAAAGATATTGTGCCACTTCTCGGACTCAAGCAACTGATCAAGGAAATGCAGAGCGAAGGCATTTTTGCGTCTGCCGCAATTATTGATTCATCCGACTATATCAGCAGTATTAAAGCAACCGTTGCAGTGATGAAAGGATCGTTTTTTCAACCGAACACCTTTTTCACGGCCATTGAAAGCCGAACACAGGAAGAGCTTCAGGGAATCATGGATATGGCAAGGGGAAATCAGATGGGAGTTATCCTGTTCGCCACACATCCAGAGGTTCATTTGGGCCGGGAGAGAACTATCAATCTGTGGATTCGTGATCAGTCACCTGAATGGCAATTGAGCATCCAGTTAGCGAATCTTGATCTGTCACTTTTGTTGGGCTACAAACTCGTTAAAAACTGGAATGCGCGTTTGCGTGTGATTACTGTGGTTTCAGATGAAAATCATGTTGACATCGCCAGGAAATATCTGGGAGATTTAATGGTGACAGCCCGCATTCCAAAAGGCTATGAAATTATTGCCGAGTACACCGATTTCAAAACATTTCTTGAAAAATCGCCAAGGGCTGATCTGAGTATTTTTGGTCTGGCGGACACTATCAGCAAAAACTTCCTGCAACAAATAATGATCCAAACAAAAAGTTCCTGTTTATTTGTGCAGGATTCTGGACTGGAAAGTGCGTTGGCCTGAAAAAGGTTTTTTTTAAGGATAAACATATCGCAAAATAGATTTGTATATTTATTGCAAAACGGAGATCAGGAAAAGGTATCCCTGCTTTGATTAACCCACATCTGAAGTAATTGGTTATGCTAAACCCCTATCTTGTTCTAGGTGTTCCCCCATCCGCCTCATTTGAAGAACTGAAACGTGCCTATCGGCGAGCTGTGCTCAGATATCACCCTGATACCGCCAAAGAAACGGGCAACGCAGAGAAATTCAATGCGGTGATTCAGGCTTACAATCATCTGAAACTCAAGCATGAGAAAAAACCGGGCATGTCCCGAACCATGCATTTTTATCAACCACCACCTTATGCCGGTCCAGCACAAAGTTCCAGATACACGAGCCAGACAGGCAATAATGCACGGGAATCACATGTTGATAATCAAACATACCAGATGTCTCTGGAAGAACTCATCAGTTGTCTGGAATTTTCAGACAACCTCTACGTCAGACGTGTTGCCATTGAGGCGATAGCCCTGAAAAAAACGTCAGAATCTCTGGATTATCTGATTTCCCTGCTCAACAAATCAGACGCTAAAACCCAGCAAATGATTATTGAGTCACTGGGACAGAAAGAATTGCATCAGGCGAAATCAGCATTATTCCCATTGATTTTTAATTCAAATGTCGATATTGCCATTGGAGCAATCAAATCTCTGGAAAAGATCCAGCCTGTCAATCGAAGAAAAATCATTCAGGCACTGAAACGGGAAACATTATCTCCATGGAAAAAGGTTTTATTGCCAGCAAGGCACTACCTGCATAAAAAAAAGCATGTGCCTTCTCTGGATACCTTGGGAGAAATTGTGATGCGTGAATATCATGTGTCAGAAGAACAGTTGGAATTATCACTGTTGTTGCAAAAGCGTTTTCATCTTTTGCTGGGTCAAATTTTGAGAGAACTGGACTATCTTTCTGTGCCTCAAATCCAGAAAGCGATTGCCCGACAAAAAATGATGCGCAGTTATTAATAAATTCTTTGAAATCCTTTCTAGAATTTGACATTATAAATTAAGAAGCATATCAACTACTCAAGATTGATCTTGCTTCCAATGTTTGGGGTGTTCCCAATCTGTATTTTGAATTTAAAAACAATGGGGTATTTCTTTTCCGGAAATGCTCTGTTTAATCGATCAACCATTATTGTAAGGGATTGTTTTTATGGAAACAAAAATCGTTGATGCAGACAAAAAAATTGGTTCTGTCACAGTATTTGGCGACTTGGATGGGAGTACATCTCCTACACTTCTAAAAGAAATTGAAGGGTTGATTGAACAGGGAATGGTCAATGTGATTCTTGATTTTTCAGGAATTGAATTTATTTCCAGTTCCGGAATTGGGGTGATTGCAGTCTCCAGTAAGGATATCTCTCAACGAAACGGGAAACTGATTGTTGTCTGCAACAATAAAAAAGTATTGTCCCTGTTTGATATTACCAACCTGAGCAAAGTCATTACCATCCACAAAACAATGGATGAAGCGTTATCAGCAATCTGATTTTGCTTTCTCCTGTCCTATGCCCAAGACAAAGTAATGGTGTTTCAAAGCGCCATTACTTTGACTTTATGCCCGCCCAAGTTCTTCAAAAAATCTGAGAGGTGCCTGTGTTACGATGGTTTGCGGTCTCAATACTGCTGATATTATCAGGCTGTGGTGGCGGTTATACGCCTCCGTCGGCAGGATCACAGTTGTTGCACTGGAAAGGCAAAGCAATCACTGAACTTTTTCAGAATCGTTATTGGGGTTACCCGCCTGACGAACTGATCAAGGAGAGTGAAACCATGATTTATGTTTATAACAAATCTCATGTCGCCTCCGGAAATGTTGGCAGCAATCGTGTTGTCCAGAATAAACCGTGTATTGCCAGATTTTATGTGGTGGGAGATATGATTGAAAATGTTATCGCGGAAGGTACTTGCCCTGCAAAATAATAAGTCATTTGTTTTTTAGATTTTCATTCACCACGTCTTTCAGGCTATCAATGTTGATGTTGCTTGACTGAATTTGAGTTTTCAGATTTTCAAACAATGGTGGATTGAGCGCATAGATGACCCCAATCGTGCCTGCAATTGATAACATCAGCCAGATAATGAGAACAAAACTTTGTCCGATAATTTTTTTCCCGCCGATGAATATCATGATCAGTGAAACCAACAGAATTGAAAACTGAAGGGCATCCATTTCTGAAAGTCTGCTTAAGAATTGATCCGCCATATTCCCCTTGAAGAATTATAATTGATAGGATTCAATGTGTGTAGGAAGTTAACTGTTACATTTCATTTTTCATACCATTTCAAATGGATGATGACGGAATCATTCATTTAATGATATTCCAGAATAATTTAGAGGAATTCATGGATGCTCTGGAAGCTCTTGATGTGCTCATTCAAAAATTTGGTTCACAAACCAACGTCATCAATCTGTTAGGCTATAAAAAAGGGACCCCTCTCAGAAAAGATGGAAAAATCATATCGCCACAGATAGAAGCCGATATTCTTAGAGTATGGGAGAATGAATGTGGAAAATCGATAATCAAGGCCAAACCAAAACCCGGGAAATCCGCCAACAAACAAGCCTCAGGCGACCGAACCATAAAATCGACCGGCGTAGAACATTTTATTTCCGCGGTGATTGCACCACCCAAAATTGTAACACCACCACCTGTGCTCTATCACTCAACGCTGAATCCTGTCTCACAAAAATTAAAACAAATTCTTGACAGAAATCACTTTTCCTATGAGTTGGTCAGCCTCAAACAGGACTCTGAGGTGGCTGGCACCATAAAAAATCTGTTTGGACGATTGAAAACGCCTGTTTTGCAGCATGGTGAGCATTGGGTGGGAGATCCCGGCGAGATTCTGGATTATCTCAGGCAAACTTTTCCAGGAAGCTTGGAAATGACGCCCATGGAACAGATGATAGAAAGTGTCCTGTACCCCTCAAAGCTTCTGAAAAATTTTCGGCTAAAAAAATAATATCCTCAGCGTTTTTCAAATTTTGCGGGAAAGATGAGGGTGAATACTGAGCCTTCATTCAAAATACTTTTTACCTTAATATCCCCGCCAAGCAACTGAATCATGCTTTTCACCAGGGCTAAGCCAAGTCCTGTGCCTTCATGATGTCGTGTGGAGGAACCATCCACTTGCCTGAAGGCTTCAAAGATTGATGAAAGTTGATCTGCGGGAATTCCACAGCCGCTGTCCTCCACTGAAATGGAAAAACGGTTCTCCTGCCGTTCCAGAATTACAACAATTCTCCCCCCTTTTTCTGTAAACTTGATGGCATTCCCCAGTAGATTGATCAAAATCTGCCTGAGTTTATCGGGATCAGAATAACATTCAATCTGATCGGTTTGGGAGGTGAACTGCAAATCCATGGATTTACTGGCAATGAGTGATTCAAGCAGCATCAGCACACTCTGGATCAGTTCCCTGAGATTGAAGTTTGATGGAGCAACATCCATGCGACCCGCTTCTATTTTTGACAAATCAAGCAATGAATTGATAAGATTCAGCAAGTTCTTTCCACTGCTGTGGATTCGGGTTAAACGATCGCGTTGAAACGAGGTGATCGGATTTTCTTCATCATCATCCAGTAATGTTTCAGTAAAATTATTAATTGCGTTGAGTGGCGTCCTCAATTCATGAGACATATTCGCCAGAAATTCGCTTTTTGTTCGTGTAGCCGCTTCCAGTTCCATATTGGCTGTTTCCAGAATATGCTGCTGCGTCTGCACCGTCTGAAACGTGAGCGCATTCTGAATGGCCACAGCCAAATGAGATGCGGAGTTTTCAATGAAAGGCACCAGTTCTTCCCGAAATTCAGAAACACTGGCTAACAATAAAACCCCCAAGCATTCCTTCTGAAACATTAAGGGATATCCCAGAATTTCTTTGGGTTTACTGGTCATGATTCCCAAATGGAAGGCTTTACCATCTGAAACAGGATCTGTCACTTTAATAGGTTTCTGTGTACGGAAAATCTGTTCCGGAAGTCCTTTTTCCTGATAAATGTCACTGTCCATCACACTTTCATCCACTGTATAATAATGTTTCAGTATCAGTTGCGTGTTTGAGTTTCCGGATTCCAGTAAATAAATCACCCCCAACTGTGAATTTGTCGTTTGCGCAAGAGTATCGAGCGCGGCCTGCAGGATTGATTCAACATC
This sequence comes from SAR324 cluster bacterium, assembly GCA_015232315.1. Lineage (NCBI taxonomy): Bacteria > Deltaproteobacteria > SAR324 cluster bacterium. The sequence goes on from JADFZZ010000014.1 coordinate 53,927, forward strand.
CAGCGAGTTGATCGCCTGAGCGATCGTAGCCTGAGCTTTATCCAGCGCCAACTGGCCTTCGAGACGTTTATTTTGTTTTTCAAGTTTTTCAACAGCGACTTGACGTTTGGAACTTTGCTCTTCCAGTTCTTTCATCAAATGCCGTTCACCAGTCACATTTCGCCAGTGTAGTACCGCGGCGCCATGATAGTGCTGTTCCGCATCCATCAAGGGACTGAAGGTGACTTCAATGACTTGTGTCCCGATTTTGATATCGATCTTGGGCGTCATAGGCAGGGTGTTTTGAAACTGATGATAATCAATAGAAGATTGCCCCAGAAGAAAATCTATATTTTTACCAATCATCTGGTCTGGTGGAATTGGCAAATCGCTGGAAAGTGCTCGAAGCTGATGTTCTGCGGCTGGATTCAAATACACCAGCTTCCGGTCCTGATTGACCAACATCATGGGAAATGGGGAATTCTGCAAAATTTGCCTGCTCCGGTTGGCATCCAATGTTCGTTCATTGATCGCATCCAGTAGATCCTGAAATTCATGAGCCAGTTCTCCGACCTCATCATTGGGCATGATCAGAATGTTGCCGGTAAAATCTGAATCTCTGATGTTGCGAACATTCGCCCGCAATTCCCGGAGTGACGTTGAAATCACATTGCTCAAAAGAGGACCAAAGATAAAATAGCCGGAAACAGATACAAACAAGGTAATCCAGAGAGTGAGAAGCTGAAGATTGCCTGATTGGTTACTGATATTGTTTTTGTATTTCTGATGCAGGTCCAGATGTTTTTGAATATTGTTATTGATGAGTTGCAAAGTTTTTTGAGTCAGTGGAATAATTTCCTGTTCCAGTTTGTAGAGCGCAATATTTTTATCTTTAGGATTCAGTAGTTTATTCAACTGATTCAGTTGATCTTTCACTCTTGGCGCAACATCGAGCAGTTGTCGCCAATAAGGATATTCCTGTTCATTGAAAATAGTTGACGAAACGCTCAGATAAAATCGTTCATATTCAATCCACATTTTCCGGAAATTAGCCAACATTTCCGGATCACCTCTTAAAACATATTCTTGCAGCAAGTGCCTCATCTGCCATAACTGATCCTGAAAATCCGCGAATTTCCGCCAATCTTCCGGGGGCATTTTTCCCTTTGCCCACGTCGATTTCAAAATCACCCGCAAATTACTGAGCATCAATTCCAACGCAGGGTCAATATCCGCAAAAAACAATGCTTCTCTAGGACGATGTTGCTGAGTCATGACCAGTTGAGTGATCTGGGACTGATAATTCTGAAGAGTCTTTAAATCAGCTCTGACATCAAAAAACTCCCGGATTTCTTCCATGGAACCAGTTTCTTCCAGAAAACCGCTACCTTGATCTTGCGATTCATAAAGCTTTTTAATGTTTTCCAGAAGAGGCTGGATCTGATTGTCCCAGATTTCCTGCTGTTGTTGCAAAAATGAGTCTTCATTGAACAACAACCAGCGATTCTGAACTTCGATCACATGATGGATTGCACTCTGAAGATTGAGCCAGCCTTCAGAGATGGGATGCAAGGTTTCCAGCACCATCAGGGTTTGCTGTTCCTGTTGTCTGAGCTGGTAATACAAGGTAAGAAATCCTGCGACAGAAATAGTAGAACTGATCCAGAACACCACCAGAATTTTGGTTCGAATGCGTTTAGGGATCATGAGAAAGCGCAGTGGAGGTTAGATCATGGGCAAGCGATCGGTAGGGTTCTTTTTTAGTAAATCCTGATCGTGGTAATAGCGTATCGTTGTATTAGCTGAAACATGCCGGGCATAGCTTTGTACTTTTTGTAAGGGTTCTCCCAGTTCCAGCGCCAGCGTGATCGCAGTGTGTCTCAAATAATGAGCGGAAATATCCAGACCAACGATTTTCCCCAGACGCTGGATGACATCGTTGATCCCCTTCCCTGTCATTTTCTTCCCGAAGGTTCTAAAACTGAACGACGGAAAAATCCACGGACTTTCGATATGATGCTCTTCCAGCAGTTGTTTCCAGTCCTGGAGTTCGTTGTATAATTCCTGTCTCAATTTCAAAGGTTGGGGTACCCTGCTTTTGGTCTCTTCCAGAATCGCTACAAAGTATGGGCCATCCTGACGGATATTCACCCATTGGAGATTGGCGGCTTCACTGCGCCTTGCGGCGGTCAGATATAAAAACTTGAGAATCAGTCCATTTCGGACCCGCACAATTTCGGAAACACGCTCATCATAGACCTCTGACTGATTTGCTTCCATCATGGCACTGAGTTGCGCCACTCTCAGAGCACCTTTGTTGCTGATGCCTGAAGTTTTTTCATTACGGATGATGGATGACTTAAAGGGATTGGCCGAGATATAGCCAAATTCAGACAAAAATTTACAGATTTTTTTCAGACCACTCATCGTCTGATTGATACTGGATGCAGCTTTCCCCTGACTTTTGAGAAATGTTTTATATTCCAGCATTTTCATGCTGTTCAATTTGGCAAGATCTTCGACCTTCTCGATGCAGGCCCAAACCTGGAAATCCTTGAAAACCCGGGAGTATGCCCTCCGTGTATTGGGAGCATATTCCTTGAACACCAATTCCAGTGCCTCTTGGGGGGTTGTAGGTAATTCTGTTTTTTTTGCAACCGACAGTTCAGGTTGAGTGATGAGTTCCATGAGCTAATTGTCAGGTCTGGTCAGTTTGGATTGCCTTCAAGGCGTCAGCTTCTGTTTCGTAAATAGTGAAGATGCTGTCCAGACAGGTGGTTTTCATGATTTCCATCAAGTTGCCACCTAATCCGCATAAAATAAAAGTCCGTTGGTTTTCCTTCATGATATTGTAAAAGGAAACCAACACCCCAAGCCCGGAGGAATCCATGAAGGGGACATCCTCAAAATTGATAATAATTGTTTTAACCTCCAGATCATCGACAAAAGGACTGATCATGTCTTTTGCAATCTTTGAGTCCGTTTGAGCCAATATTCCGCGGATACTGAATATTTTGGCACCATGTTTTTCGCTTTGGTCAACACGCATACGTTTCTAACACTAAAAGGTTGTTAAAGAATAATCTTTATCTAATAAATGATCGACCAGAATTCCCATACGTTTCTCAAATGTTTCCAGCAATTTCCAGTGAATAATCGGAATTTGATAAAGAACATTTTCAGGAATGAAAAAAATCTTGGAAGTTCGAGTGGCTTTTGCCTGAAAACAACTCGGGATTTGCAGAATGACCGTGTCTTCTCCACAAAAATCACCAGGGCCCAGCATCTCAATCACATGATTTTCAGAATATACCTGCAAGGAGCCTTCTTCCACAAGAAAGAGCCCAAAGCTATCCGACACCGGAATGGGACTGCCTTCATGGTAAGTGAAAGGCTCCATTCCCCGGATAATTCTATTCTGTACAGGATGAGAGACATTGGTTCCAAACAGCCATGTTTTCTGAAGAAAAGAACGTGAACGACTCATATATTCAATCGAATCCGATAACGCGTTTCTTTGGACAAACATGGCATACAAACTCGCTGGAATCTGAAGCACGTGAATATAACTGGTAGCCCGATATGTTTCTGTAACTGGAATTTTCTTAAGCGCGGACAACTCACCAATCATACTTCCCGTTGACAGGGAATGCTGAATTTCAAAGCTCCCGTCAATAAATTCTACAGATCCTGTAAGTACCAGATAGACATGATCTGTGGTTTTATCTTTTTTCAGCAGAATGCTACCCGCATTGAAGGACACAACCACACAATTGGTCAGGATATGCAATTCCGACTTATTCACATTAGGAAAATAAGTTCTCAGATAATTCATCGCATATTGTCTGAGATAATCCTGATGGGCCGGTATCATGATATCAATCATGCCAAACGGCGCCTCTGAGCCAATTTCTTTCTGACGTTGCGTCAGCATCATGGAGGTATGGGATAGAATAATTTTTTCTGTGGTATCGTCTTTAAAATCTTCTGCGTCGCCATGGATCAGAGCACCACCAATATCAATCTTTTTCAGATGAACAGGTGTCATGTAGTCTGCTTTAACGCGCTCATACATTTCTTTGGAAATTCCAGGCTGTTTGCCATCCACCGAAATCATTTCCCGCAGGACTTTCATGGATGCGATATCCGCAAAGTGGGCATAAGTTTTATAGCCATCTTCCCAAAATGCCCTGAAAATAAAAATATTTGTTTCAACCGGATGCGGTGAAAAAATAGGCATCACATCCAGCCCATTGATATCATTCCACTGATTGAAGTCCAGATCATGAACATCAAAGTAATCATCAAATCTGGACTCTTCCATGTTCATCAATGCCGCCAGTTTTTTCGAAACGGAATGACGCACCAGAGAAGTTGCATAATATTTCAACCGGTGATCGGATCGCATCAGTGTTGGCAAACCCGCAAAATGGTCATCATGCGCATGCGTATGAAAAATTCCCTCCACTTCACTGATATCAATTCCCAGGGCTCTCAGACTGTAATCAATATTAGGTCCTGCATCCAAAAGATATATTTTTCCCTGAAACATGATCACACTGGCCATGCATGGACGATTGATATCCCAACCATCGCCTTCACCGGAATGCACAATCGCAAAAAATTCAGGACGCAACTGATGAAAACCCAGAGAAAATGGCGATTCATAAACCTGATTCGGTTTCAGATTCATGTCCACAGGCATAGTTTCATTTTTATAGGAAATTTCGTATTTATTGAATCCCGTTTTACGGATAAATACTTCATTGCGTATTTCAACAGGCTGATCATCGACAATACACGTATTGATCAATTCTTCTGTCTGGCGAATTTTACCAAAAGAAAACTTGAGCTTCATCTGCATCATTTCATGGGCTTGTTCGCCGGTCATACCGGCTGCCATCAACTCTTCCTCTGAAATGAGTCCGTAATTTCCACGGTAGATGTACTTCAATTGTGCTTCCACCTGAGGCCTGTTGCCCATGATGATGGGTTTGATGCCTGTATTGTTAGGGTGTCCGGGAATGATCGTTCCCTGACGATAGAGCATTTGAAGCACAGGAAATTCAGCCAGATTGGCAAACCGGCCATTTTGCACCGCGACATCAGAAAGCAGAATGGCATTGGGCCCGATTTCACAAGTCACATTATTCACTTCGACTGACCGGATCAGCCCCATTTTACGCAGATGTTTGACAACGTCTGCCGGACATCCGCATAAAATATACACATCGGCTTCCTGAATCCCTACCCAGAATACACCTGAAGTGACTGAAACTTTTTTAATGTGGGACATAGGTTTCCATTGAATGAACCAAGAAATCTGACCTCAATCTTAAGGGTAGCCTTAGCAAGGATTGGGCTATTTTGCAACACAAGTATTAATATTTTCTATTTTTGCGAAGTATCGGGTGGAATCAGTTGATTCAACACGATTCCAAGCTTCGTTGCCTGTATCACATGCTGGAAAAAACGGCTCTGTGATTTATTCTCGCTGACAACCTCATGAGCCATACTGGAAAGCGAACTTTCATAAGGCAAAGGCCGATCATAGACGAGAAGATTTTCCGGTTTCCTTTTCAGATCCTTCAGCGTCGTGAGCAACCAATCCTGATACTGCTCCGGAAACAGGCCTCGCCATGTTTCTTCATGAGACATGGAATCAAACGCGGTAGGCGGAAATAAGAAGTCCTGTGCCCCTTGAGCCTTGAAACAAAACAGGTCCAGATCCTCTGTCAACGCATAACAACCCCGATTCCGGGTTTTGTAGAATAACTTGTCACCCATCAGATAAATCCATGGAGACCCCTCCCCCGCAAACATATTTTTTCCCAGCCATCCTGTGAAACCGGAAAGACCTGTGATCGCGGCAAGGGTTGGAGCCACATCAATCTGGTGGACAGGATACTGAATCCGTTTTGGATTTTTTATATTTTTTGAAATAATCGCAATGGGAATCCTGAAACGCATTTCGGTCTGTTGCAATGGAAACAATTCTTCATGGGGCATCACGCCTATGCTGTGATCAGCCTGCAAGACAACAATCGTGTCCTCTGCCAGCGTACTGGAAAAAAACGCGTCAAAAAAATGAGCCAATGCGCCATCCAGATATTTCAGTCGAGATAAATATGCCTGATATTCAGGAAATCCGGCTGTGTCATGAACCAGATCAGGAGGTAGAGGGCCTTCCGGAATCATCTTGAAATAAGGATGATGGGTGCTGATGGTTAGCAGATTGGCAAACACAGGACGGTTGTTCTTTTTCAATACTTCCAGGGCTTTCAAGGACTCCAGTAAAAAGGGCTCATCTGCCAGTCCCCAATTGCCGATTTTTTGATGGATGCCTTTGCTCTCATAATATTCCCTGTCATAAAACAGTCCTGTACCATGCAGGGATTCAAACAAATCTGAGTTATGAAATGTGCGGTCCAGGGTATTCATCCAGGTCGTTTGATAACCGGCTTCCTGAAATAACTTCTGGATGCAACGAATGTTCAGATTGGGATACGCCAGAAAAGTGGCAGGACCTTTGATGTTGGGAAGCATGGAACACAAGGTGCTGAATTGCCCTCTGACAGTTTGCCCTGCGGTAAAACTTGAACTGTAGGCCTGCGTGAACAACATGCTGTTATTCCATAAAATTGATCTCAAGCGGGGATAAACGCGTGGTCCAATGTCAGGATGCAACAATTCGAAGGCCCGCATGCTTTCCACAAAAATGACAATCACATTGACTGGTTTATCTTCAGAAAGTCCAAATTGCTGTCTCAAATCATGCATTTGAACTGGATTTCGGTCCATGTGACGCCAGAGTGGCCATTGGGTGTCTGAAACCGGGGGTTCCTTGAACTGGTGTCCTGATTCCTCAAAATCGGCATCATCATAATCCCGGAAAGACGCCAGCATTTTCCCCGCGGGTGAGAGCCAGACAGGGTCCAGGCTGGCTGGATCTTCAGGGTCGGCACGTTCCAGCACCCGATCATCTCCAACCATTTCTTCAACCCATGATTTGATCACATGATCACTCAGCATATTGCTTCGGGCAACATTGATCCATAGGGGAAATCGTCCAATCAGATAGATTAGGACAATATTCAACAGCAACATTTTCCAGGAGACCGGATACCGCTTTTGCTTTTTGTGAATCCGTTTGATGAGCAGACAACTCAGGATGGCCGCCAGACATAATACAATACTGAGTATCATTGGCGGTGTCATGGCCAGTGACGCTGTAGAATCACTGACCGCTAGCAGATCTTGCCAGTGGAGTTGCACGACCCACCATTCCAGCCTGGTTTTAAAAAAGCGGAAATGAATGACATTCGAAAATGTCGCAAGCCAGACAAATATAGCTCCCGGAACCCAGAACCATACGGCATTCATTCTTGAGAGGACCTGCAACCCATAACTGAAGACTGTCACGGCCAACACAATAGCAATGTCATACAGCCAGCCAATATAGATATTAAAACTCCACGCCTGCGCATAACCCAGATTCATATCCACCACAATCTGGTGTCTTAAACTCACCATAGCCCCCCAGAGTAATACCCCGGGAATCAGAAAATACAGTGAATGGGAGTTTTTCACACTTTGGTGCTTATGGTGATTTCTTAAACGATTCTGGTTCATCATTTTTCATTCTTCAGAATATGGCCTGTGAACATCTCCTCAAAAGCCAGATTCACGCTGAATTGAATCTTGGCCCACAGAATAAACTTCAAGAGTTCTGACAACCCGATGATTGCTTTCTGTGACCACATCGCCGAGATACTGTAATGGTGCTGTGAATTTTTGGGCAAAATGTTCACGAGCACGCTCACATTTTGGCAAATCACAGACGAATATTGAATTGTTGTTGAGAACATCTTCATCGAGACTCCATTGATTCCGTTCAGGTTTTTCCAGACTGTGAGGCCATGGAAAATCCGGGAGATAAAACGAAAGAGCCCCGCCAAGTTGATATTCCTTGCTGATCACATAACGTGGCATTGGCAATTGATTTTTTTTCAGTAACTCAACAATCGCATTTGCAGTTTCAGGCCAACCCAGCATTGGAGCGACCGGATCACTTAAGGTTCGCATGGCGGCACGTTGGATCAATGGCGAATACCGCTGAAAGTCTTCGTCTGACAAGCGCGATTGAAGCTCTTTGAAAAATGGTTCTGCGCCATAATAACGCGCTTTCATCGTTTTGAGTTCCTGCTGAACATTTTCGGGAACCCCTTTCCGTTGCAACCATGTATAGTTTTCCAGTTTGTACTGCATCACATCACCCAGCGGATGAAACACATGCAGGATCGCGACACCAATAAGCAACAGGTTGAACACAATCCCAAGCGCCAGCATCCAGCGTGTTTTAGCAGTCGCTACGGATTCCGCCAGAATTTTTCCGGCAAGAATCATGAACCCCAGATAGCTGACATTGACCCAATGCGGATCAGCAATATCGCCCCGAAAACTCATCATTGTAAAAAAAATCAACGGAAAGGATGAAACAACGATAATGACCGATTCCGGCGAACTCCCGTTGGCAAACATGGATCTTTTCTTCCATAAATTTTGAAAACACCACCAGGACCAGACCGGGGAAAACAACATTAAATGCCCCAATGTGAAAAATATCGCGTTTTGTCCCAACGGGGCTCCCGACAATCCTCGTTTGAACTGAAATAAAAACGACACCCAGTGATTTTGATAATTCCACCACAGCACAGGTGTAAAAATGATCAACGAGACCAGACCGGCCACATAGAGCCACGGATTGAGCCATTGTCGGCGAAGGGGTTTATAAAGCAGGAAATGAATTCCCATCCCCATATAAAACAGCAGTGTGATGTATTTGGATAGCGCTCCCAACCCAGCGATAACACCAATCCCCATGAGCCATCGAATTTTTTGGGTCTGATGGTAACGAACCAGAAAATACAAATTGATGAGCCAGAAAATCAGATAGGCCTGGTCAATGTGTAGAAAAATACTGCCCAAGGTGAAATAAAGTGTGGAACAGAGCAACAGGAGCGTCATCAGTCCAGCGGTTGTTCCAAAAAGGCGGACACTGATTCCATAAGCCAAAACACAGATCAGTAGATTGTAGATCTGGGATCCGACCTCAAGGCTCATTTCATGGTTTCCGCCTAACAATGTGATTGTGCGGAAAACCCAGGCGACCATCGGGGGATGTTCATAGTAGGACCAGGCAAGGAAACGGGACCAAACCCAATGGTCCAGCATATCCGGGTGGGGGTGAATGAACAGATTCAGAATAAAAAAGAACAAAAAATGAAATCCCAGCACGGCAACAGCGATTTTGGGAGAGCGACCTGGTGACATAAAAAAAGTATTCATTCACATCCTGAAAAAAATTAAAAACAAGCGGACTTAACCTTCCATGCTCTCAGTGATGGAATATATGAGTCGGCTTTGCAAGCGAACCAGATTTGGATCAATCACCACGGCATCATCAATCGCTTCTTTCCCCTGTCTCAACAGATCCAGCACCCCTTCTCTGGTAATTTTGAACAGATCCCTGTGAACATAACCATAATGCGTCGCATTGGCGAATTCGCTCAAAACGGGAAGATCGGCTTTGGTGACTGTGGTTTTTGAGGTCAGGCTCAGGGCTTTTTTGTAGCATGCAATGACTTTTTTATAAGTTGGAAAAAGTTTTTCCATCATACTGTAATCCCCGGCTTCAATACGCATCAGATAGTACTGAAGAGCCTGCATGTGAATCCGTCCTTCCAGCACATGAGCGTAATTTAGTTTGTCATCAATTTCTTTCATTTTATCCACCAGTTTCAAGCCAATGGAATGCAGAACTGGTATTTGTTTAAGGATATCGATGATGATCATTAATTTTTTTAACAGAAACTGTTTTCGTTTGGAATCATCCGTTTCCGGTGTTTCAGTGGAAAAAAAGCCACTCAACGCCCGTTCCTGGTTACTGAGTTGATTCAATTCGTCCATATTGAAAGACACGGTCATCCGGGTAGACAGAACTTTCATCAGTTCCGCCGACCTGTCCAGAAGTTCCTGGGCAATCTTCAACTCCATGATATAGGTGCGTTCTACCACATTTTCAGGTCCGAGTCTGTCTTTGAAATCAACCTTTCCCAAATTCGCGTTTTTGAGTTGTTTCGAACGCAATGTAAGCATTTGTTGCTTGAGGATATTCCCCATTTTATCCAGATAGAGTCGATAAGTTTTCAATACCATCCCCACTGTTCCAAGTGCTATATCTCCCAGATATACCGGGATCATGGACTGAATAATAATATCCCGATAGACGGATAGCGGAAAAGTACGTTCAGCTTCAAGAATCACATTGATCAGTTTCAATCGACTGACAGAAGACGTAGGATCTTTTTTCAGATCATCTACCAGCGATCTGGCTGTTTTATTGGGATGATGCCTCCCGATAATACTGCCATCCAGATGATTGATATTTTTGATTTCAGGCACACCGCCAATCAATTTCTGTTTCAGCCTTGTCAGAAATTTTGCATGTTGCTGCTTGTTGATCTGTTCCACAATGATGATTACTTTTTCCTGAAATCCGGTGAAATCCAGATTTTCCTGCATAGCCTTCCTGACATCTTTTTCAGACAGTTCAATGCGGTCCTTCAGTGTGGATTCAATTTTCTTTTTTACGGGCTTTGCCATAATTCCTCGTGATGTGGGTCAGAGTTTCCGGCATCTTTACGTTTTTCACCATAATCACCATCATGTCATGAGTTCAGGTCAAATGACTAGATGAAAAGAATAATGAACCATTTTATGAAAAAAATTTTCGTAGAAGACAATGAGACTGTTGCTTTTTTTAATAAAAATCGCTAACTCCTCAAATATTAATCTGATACTGGTATGATTTCTGCTGGATTTATTGAAATCCATACCCTGATTTAGTACCTTTGTGCAATTTTGTTTTAACCGATGTAAATTATTGAAATCATTTACGTCGGACGTGTCCTACAACATCCGGAAGATAGTTCTTCAAACGACTGGAATCACAGAAGATCATTTCTATTGACCGGGATAACACGTTTAAAATGACGAAGGTATTGTGATTTTTTTGGTTGTAACGGAGGTGTTTTGGAAAATCAGCACAATGATGTGATTTTAAAATTGCAGTGTAATGCCTTGAAGCTTTATGCAGAACAGTTCCCTTGTGAAGAACGGGAACAGAAGATTCTGGAGTGGATTGCAAAATATGCCCATGTTTATCGCGATACCATGGAACAGTTCATTGATTGTTCAGGCCAACAGCCAACTCAAAACTGAAACAGTTCTTCGCCTCCTGATCAACCCTCTTCTATTATCAAATAAGATCCGAAACTAAGGCGATCACCAGCTATAAACATACTCGGAATTATGTCTGCCTCCGTGTCACTCCCGCGAAGGAGGATAAATTCCTTTCTGGCTTTCGCCTAAACCGACCAAAGCCTTTAAGGTGCGAAGATTGCCTGCTTGAGTTTCGGGTTTTATTAACCGTTGAGTCCTAAGGACCTGAAGTGCTGGAAATCAGAAACCTGACAAAACATTATGGAAAAACACTTGCGGTGAATCAGGTTTCCTTACAGGTTCGCCCCGGTGAAATCATGGTGTTGCTGGGACCAAATGGTTCTGGAAAATCATCCCTCATGAAAATCATCAGTGGATTGCTCAAATCGGATTCCGGCCGCATTGAATGGAACAGTGAACCTCTCACGCCGCATTGGATCAAACAAAATGGCAAAATTGGTTACTGTCCCCAGTTTCTGCAAATATGGGAAGACCTGACGCCCCTGGAACAACTCGTGTTCATGGGCTTGATGTATGGCGGGGAAAACGAACAGGTGAAAACCCAAAGCGTGAAGATTCTGGAACAACTCGGTCTGACTCCGCAAACCCATCAACTCACTCGAATTCTTTCGGGTGGCATGAAACAACGGGTCAATATTGGACTCGCCTTGATCCATGAACCAGCATTGATTCTGCTGGATGAACCCACCAACGGTCTTGATCCCCATAGTCTGATCCTCATCAGGGAATTGCTCAGAACGCGCTCCCGACAACAGCGGCAAACCATGATGATCGCCACTCACGACATGGATGAAGCGGATAAGCTCGCTGACCGGATTGCTATTCTACATCTTGGGAAAATCATTGCTTGTGATGAACCCCATGCATTGAAACAAAGGGTAGATCCCTCAGGCAATATTTCCATGGAAGATGTATTTATAGCGTTGACCGGAAAGGTGTCATGATCCAAAGAATCCTTCCTGTTTTGAAAAAAAATATCATTCAGCAATGGCGAGATTTGCCTGTTCTGCTGCTGACATTGTTGACTACGCCTTTGTTTGTTTTGGTTTACTGGCTCATGTTTGGTCATGCGGTGTTCACATATCACATTCAATACACCCTTGAGCACAAGGATGGACAGTCATCCTCATCCATTCCAGACACACTGCTCAACAAACTGCAAACGGCGTCAACAACCTGGAACACGGCTTCATTTGAAATTAATCAGGCAGTGAATCAGCAAGTGATGGAATCACAAATCCGTCAGGGAAACATCACCTTGGGCATCGTGTTTCCTGAAAATATGTTCAATTCTTCTTCTCAAAACAAAATTTCTGAGCCAGTGTTGCTGTTGGGGGATGTGTCAGATCCAGTATTTCATATGGTTTCAGCAGGGATTCAGCAGATGTTGACCGGATTTTTGCTGGAGCAGGCATTGGGGACATCCATGAATCTGGTTCAAATTCAACCGATCATGGGTGTCTCTCTTCGGTCTTCCTTTGAAATGTATGTCCCGGGATTACTGGTCTTTTCTGTGATCATGCTGATTTTTTCCGCCGCAATGACGCTCATGCGTGAACGGGAACGAGGCTTGCTGGAACGGTTGAGATTGACCCGTGTCAGCATGATTGAACTGGCCCTGGGCATGAGCATTGTCCAGCTAGGGTTGGGAACGCTGTCATCAGCAATGGCCTTTATCACCGCATATATTTTGGGTTTTGAAAGCACAGGATCCCTGTTGAGCGCATGGTTTTTCGTCATTCCCGCACTGCTTTCCAGCATCGGACTGGGAATCATCGCAGCCAGTTTTTCAAGAAACATGCTGGAATGTTTTCTGGTATCCAGTGTTCTGATGTTTGTGCTGATGCTGTTTTCAGGACTGGTCTTTCCTGTTCCGGATATGGTTTTGTTTAAACTGCAATCACATGATATATTGCTGGTTGATTTTCTGCCGACCACGCATCTGCGTCAGGCGCTTCATAAAATTCTCAATCTGGGAATGCCGCTGGAGTCGCTGTATCCTGAAATGATCGGGTTGCTATTATTGTCCATATTTCTGTTTGGTGCGGGAATACTGATCTTTAAAAAACACTCACAGGAGTTTCACGGATGAAAACGCTGTTTATCTGGCTCAAAGCCTCCCGTTTGGCCTCACAAAGCTATATTTTTTTACCCTTGCTACTGGGACAAAGCATCGCCTGGTCTCAGACAGGAATCTGGGACTGGAAGGTGTTTGCGCTGGTACAACTTTTTGGTCTGTTTGATCAGTTCTATATCGTTTACGCGAATGATTATGCGGATTATGCGACAGACCGTTTGAACCAGACCTATACGATTTTTTCCGGTGGATCACGAGTTTTGGCCGATCAGGATATGCCCCCCGAACACCTCAAAATTGCGGCCTGTGTCATGGCATTTCTCAGTTTGGGATGCGGCGTGGCACTTGGCGTTTTTGCTGGTCGCTGGGGTACAGTTCCGTTGATTGGGGGAGGGTTGCTACTGCTGTGGATGTATAGCTATCCACCTGTGCGCCTGTCTTATCGTGGCGGAGGCGAGTGGCTCCAGATGCTGGGGGTCGGAGTGATTCTACCGCTTGTGGGATACTATGCCCAGACCGGTGAATGGCGTTTTCCCATGGAATGGATGCTAGTGATTCTGCCGACTCAACTGGCCTGTTCAATTTCAACTTCCCTGCCAGATGAACCCTCAGACCAGCTTTCCGGTAAAAAAACGGTTCCTGTAACACGAGGGGCCTTGACCGCCAAAATAATGATTCTTGGACTACACTCCCTCAGCAGCATTAGTTGGATCGTGTTGACCTGGAACTGGACAGGAATGACCATGTTTCAAATTTTATTGGTTCCCTTGACTTCCATGCTGATTTCGTTGTTCTGGATCAAGGCCCGACCTGGTGACAAAGGGATGACCGTGTTTGTATTCTTTCAAATTTTATGCACTCTGTCATGGATGGCAGGGATAACCGCAATTCATTTTTATGGCTGGAGATGACCTGGAATTTTTTAATTCTGTCGTTGCTGTTTTTAATACCCGGTATGCTGGTTTATGCGGTCCGTCCTGATTTAAGAACCGCCATTCACCGGATGAGTGTGTGCGCTCTGCCATTTGCACTCACAGAAAGATTTTTTTATCCGGATTACTGGGAACCCCGATTTTTGTTTGATCTGGCCGACCACATTGGTTTTGGGCTGGAAGATATTTTGTTTGTGGTGGGACTTGCCGCCTTCACCACCACCGCATATCCCGCGTTTTTCAGGAAAACCTATGAAACACAGCATGTAGAGACTGGACGTGTTCGGGTCTTCCGTGCAGTAAAAATTCTGTTGCTGACATTTATTGGAGTTGGACTGGTGGTGGCGTTGCGCATTCCCATGATTTATGGCTCCATTGTGATCATGACCATTGCCTTCGCGGGATTATGCCTGATTCGACATGACCTTCTAGTGCCGGGATTGTTGGGAGGACTGGTATCTCTGGGAATTTACACGTTGCTGTGCTGGCTCTTTGAGTGGATGCTTCCCGGCGTTTTTGATCTGGCCTGGCACACGGATCAATTTCTGAATCTGTTTATTGCCGGCATTCCCCTTGAAGAGTTGCTTTATGGTTTTACCTCAGGAATGATCGCCACCGTGTTTTATCCCTTTGTATTCGAAATTCGGTATGTTTCATTGAAAAAATGATGGCAATACTCATTCTGATTTGAATCCAAAACTATACGATGCCACGGCTGAGTCCTAAATCAGTTTCTCCTCAATATCATTCAATTGATCAAATTTTTCTCCTGGAAGAATAATCGATTTGCGCATCTCCTCGATATAATATTTCTTGAGATAATTCTCTTCTGTTAAATAACGGATGATGTTGTCATAGGTTACGGTCAGATTCGCTTCCGGGGCTTCCACTTCTGCCAGGAGATACAATTTTAGAAACGCTCTCTGCATTTCCCCAATTATTTCCTTGGAACTGATCGAAGATGCCGGATCCCTGACCTGGGTCAAATAATAAATTGCGATCCTGAAGGCTTCACGGAAAGGCAACAGGATTCTCGCCAGAATTTGCATTTCACTGAATTTGTCCGGGTTGGGCGTATATATTTCCCCGTTTTTTGTAGTCAGACCATATTTCTCAAAGAAATTCAGCATCATGGTCACATTATCAATAAAATCGAAAGAACTGGGAAACATGAACTCGTAGCGGAACAGATGATCAAAAATGAGAATGTGTCCCAACAAGGATTCCTTGGTTTGTGGTTCTTTCTGAAGTTGAAATGCCAACACCGAAGGAATGACCAAATGATGGATGATGATATTTTTATAAATATTCAGTCGGATTTTGTTCTGATAGCGGAAATAATAGATATCACCTTTGGGATCTTCCAACATCCCTACTGAACCACTGCGGAACATAAACTGGATCACTTCCTCCAGGGTTTCTTTACTGCCGAGCAAAGTTTCTTTGGGACGGGGATGAGTGACTTCATACAGATCAATCAGAAATTTCCCTTTTTCGATCAGTTCTTCTTTACGGAATCCCTGCTTTTTTTCTGAGAGCAGAATCGTCGCGATCAGCGGTGTCGCTGAAGTGACGCTGTATTTATTCATGGTGTCCGTAATGTCCATCCCCAATCGGTAGAGCATGGCACCACGGTCTGCCTGTCCGTAATATCGCTGCATCAATCCACGTAATGAAATGGGGGGTGAAAAAGAAACATAAACTTTTCCATAATTGACACTGAGCATTTTCCGGGAACGTAGCAAACCACCCAGACTTTCCTTGCGTTTGGGCAAACCGCCAAGTTCTTTGACGTAGGAGGACTCTTCCATAACCCGGTCATAGACATTGGAAACTGGAACCAGGTGCAGATCCCGATCAGGTTTTTCCTCCACATATTGAACCAGCATGGAAAGAAATCCTGTTTTGGGTGGGAGGTTTTTTCCAGTACGGGATCGCGTGCCTTCAATAAAAAATTCCATGCTGAACTTGTTATCCAGCAGATAATACAGATAACTGAGAAACACTGTTGAATAGAGTTTCTGTCCTTTGAACACCCGTCTGATAAACACGGCACCACCCCGTTTGAGGATCGCGCCCACAATAAACATATTCAAATTTTCTCCGGCAATGATCATCGGCAGAGATAATTTATGCTCATATAAAATGTGTGACAATAAACCATAATCCAGATGACTGCGGTGGCAGGGAATATAAATAATTGTTTTACCTTCGTGACTTTGCCGCTGTTCGTCCAGACCTTTGACAACCACCCCGTCAAAAATACGATTCCAGAGAAAGCGTAGTGCAATGCTTGCCAAAAAGACCGCAAAAACTGAAGGGACGGCTATCATTTCCTTATAAAAGTCCCTGACAGGAGAATAAAACGGACGATACCAGGGTTTTTTGGGAGGATGTTCGTTGAGTGCCTCCTGGACTAAAGTGCTTTTTTCCAATTCTCGTATCAGTTTCCTGCGTGACTGATGCGTCGCACCAAATACAGAAAAATCCTTAGGCTCCCAGAATTTAAAACGTCTAAACGGTTTTTTACTCAGCCATTGTTTGAAGAAACTCATAAGACTCTTGGGAAAGATCAGGTTAAGAGACATGGGCGGAAAACCCGCCCAATACTTTTATGCGGTGTACAGGCTTTCAATCATATCTTTGTATTTATCCACAACAATGCGTCGCTTGAGCTTGAGGGTCGGCGTTAGAATGCCATTTTCTGTTCCCCAGTCCTCTTCCAGAAGCGCGAATTTTTTCGGTACTTCATAGCCTTTGAAGGAGGCGCCATAGGTTGCGATTTCCTTCTTGATGAGCTCCACAATGCGATGGTCATGAAGCAACGCTGTTCCAGTGGTTGAGATGCCATTTTCACCAGCGTATTTCTGAAGCATGTCTCGTGCGGGCACAATCAAGGCCACATTATACAACCGCCCATCACCATAAATCATGACCTGTTCAATATATTGGCTGAGTTTCAGTTTTTCTTCCAGAGGAGAAGGGACCACATATTTGCCGTTTTCCAGTTTATACTGCTCCTTGATTCGTCCGGTGATGTACAAAAAGCCATCACTGTCGAACCTGCCAAGATCTCCAGTTCGGAAGCCGCCATCTGCTGTCATGACGGAGGCGGTTTCTTCCGGCTTGTTGTGGTATCCCTTCATCACGTTGGGGCCATGCACCACGATTTCGCCATCGGGGCTATCTTCGCCGACCACGCTCTTGTCAAGTGTGACCGTCACATGGGGAATCGGTTTACCCACGCTGCCAATGCGCCGTCCGGCTTTGGAGTTGGCTGTAACCATCGGGCTTGTTTCGCTCAGGCCATAGCCTTCATAAACGAGAATTCCCATATTGTCGATAAAATCGGCAACTTCTTTGCTCAACGCTGCCGCACCACTCACAGCATATCGCAGACGGCCACCAAAACGGCCACGGATCTTGTTGAAAACAATCGTGTCTGCAAGCCAGAAAAGCGCTGAATCCACTAACCCCAGGGAACCATGCTGTTTTTTCAGAGTTGCTTTTTGCATTCCCATATCGAACAAAAATTTGGCAAGCCCACCATCAGCGTTCATTTTATTTTGCACACCGTCATAAATTTTATTAAAAATTCGCGGTACACTGAACAGTAACGTTGGTTGAACTTCTGCAAGATTGTCAATAATCGTGGTCACATTTTCCGCAAAACCAGAGGATGCGCCGCATGATACAAGACAATGGAGTTCCACGGTTTGACCGAAAGAATGGGCCCATGGCAGAAAAGAAAGACTGCGGTCGTCCGGATTGACATCCAGAATATCTTCTATCGCATTGACGTTGCTCATGATATTCCCATGACTCAACAACACACCTTTAGGATCGCCCGTTGTTCCTGAAGTATAGATCAGTCCCATCAGGTCATCCGGTTCCGGATGTTGAGAACTTGCGGGATGATCCTCACCGACTTTCAGCAGATATTTGTAGCTTTTATGATCACTGATTGAACCAGCCAGATCAACGACATGCTGTAAACATTCAATTTCTGAAGGCAGATTTTCCACCTGGGAATATATTTCATCATTGGCCACCAGCAAAACCTTGCTGCCTGAGTCCTGAATGATATATTTCCACTCTTTCATACTTTGGGATTCATACATCGGGACAAAAATCCCTTTCAATCCATAAGTGGCATACGCCGCCACCGCCCATTGGACACTGTTGTTGGAAATAATGGCCACTTTATCCTGTGGGCCAACTCCCAGTGATGCCAAGCCGCCCCTAAAATGATCAACCATTTGAGCAAATTCACCATAGGTAATCCACTCATAAAGTTTTCCATTTTTGGTTCCCAATAATTCACGGTCCTTGAAAGTGGCACATGATTTTTCCTGCATATCAACAAGATTTTTGTATTTACCTGGCATGAGTCGCTCCTGTAAAATGATTTGGTAATAAATCTGATCTAAAAGTATCAGGTGTTTGTTCGCAATGAATTGCTAAGGTTATCCCTAACAAAAATACTTATGTCTGTGAAGAGGAACTTATCAAATTGAACAAGTTTCTTTCGAAACATAAGATTTCAAAGGCTCCCGCATTGTGGTTAGCCACAATCAATGAGTCTGAAGAAGCCAATAAAAGTGACGCCATATCAGAAACAAAGCCACTGAATTTTCCCGAAATAAGTGGGTAAACTCTGGATTCTGTCTTTTAATCATGTTATGGATGCGACGTTCAATTCAAATTTTATTTATGTTGCTGAAATTTCCCTCAAAATTTTCTTCATAAGGAGATGTCATGAACTGGTTTATAATTTTTGGTATCCTGTTTTTTTGCCTCATGCTGTGTCCCGCACTTGTTTTCAGCATAAACTTTAAACGCATTCATTCCAATTAGACATACATTCAGAAATGTGGAGGTAATTCTCCACTATTCTTCACTATTCCCCGGTCCCGCCTTCATGATTTTTATTCACCATCGCAATGTTTTTGCATTATTTTTTGTGGCATGGTTGCTTATTTCCCAAGGAAACTCGCACATGATACAGGCCAAAGATGAGGTCGTTCTTGCGATTGAAGCCGCGCCCAAGACATTGGACCCCCGTTATGCGGTGGATGCTTTTGGCATGCGAATGACGCAGCAATTGCTGTATGAAACGCTGATTTATCCGGATATCAATCTCAAGATGGTGCCCGGACTTGCAGAACGTTGGGAAACACCTGCGCCCGATGTCCTTCGGTTTTTTTTGAAACAAGGAATCCAGTTTAACGATGGAAGCGCACTCACGGCAGAGGATGTGAAATCTAGTTTCCAGACAGTCATGGAGCCTGAAACAGGCTCTCCATTTCAGTTTCTTGGAACAAAAATCAAAGCTATTCGGGTGATTGACTCCAGGACCCTTGAGTTTCAATTGACAACGCCCCAAAGCTCTATCTTGTGGGATTTGTTACTCCCGATATTCAAGGCCAGCACTGACCGTAAAAATTTTTATGGAACCGGACCTTTTTTATTGAAGGAACAAACACCGAATGAAATCGTCTTTGTACCAAATCCTGGCTATCCCGATCCAGTATCCTATAAAAAACTGGTATTTAAGATTATCCAGGATGATAACACACGCTTTCTCAAGATCAGAAAAGGTGAAATTGATTTGGCCATCAATACGATCCCCTTTGCAAAAGTTGGTTTTTTGCAGGAATCCAACTGGAGTAATAAATATGATGTTATCGAATCTCCGGGATTGTCCTACCAGTATCTGGGCTTCAACATGAATCATCCGATTCTCAAGCATAAAGAAGTTCGTCAGGCGATTGCCCATGCAATCAATATTGATGAGCTCATCCAGTTTCACCAAAAAGGTCATTCTGTCAGAGCAAACAGCTTGATTACGCCGCAAAATGAATTTTATATTCCGGATCTTCCCCAATACAATTACAATCCTGACAAGGCAAAGCAACTGCTAGATCAGGATTTTCCCATAAAAAACGGAACTCGCTTTGCTCTGGAATATAAAACGACCACCAAACGTGAAGCAGTGACGCAGGCTAGGATCATCCAAAGCCAATTAAAGCAGGTAGGCATTGACATCAATATCCGCTCATTTGAATGGGGAACGTTCTTTACAGATATTAAAAGCGGAAATTTTGAATTATTTTCATTACTCTGGGTGGGTGTTGCAGAACCTGATTTTTACTATACCCTGTTTCATACTTCTCAAATTCCGCCTGAAGGCAAAAATCGTGGTCATTTCAGCCTTCCCCGACTGGACAGTCTTCTGGAGCAGGGGCGTCGGGAAATGGATCTTGAAAAACGTAAAAAAATCTACCGTGAAGTTCAAACAATCCTTTCCGAAGAATTGCCCTATGTCAGTATGTGGCACAACAACAATATCGCCCTTATTGATAAAAAATTGCACGGGTTTCAGTTGCATCCCGCTGGAGGATATTATTCACTGAGATCATTAAACTGGAAATAATCAGAAAAAAAACATATACCACTGCCCTTACATTGGGGGTGATTGCTAAAAAATGATTGAAAACTTGGCACCTTTCAGAAATTGTGAAAAGTAATTAACAATTTGAATGTGTCATCCCGACAGAGTGAAGTACGAATGACGAGGGATCTTAACGCAAGGTGTATAAGGTCACTCCTTCGTCGAGATGACAAACTGTAAACAAAAATGAAAGGTGCCGAAAACTTAATATATACTTGGCTGGTATTTATTTTTATTGTTCGGCATCACATGCTTTTAATTATTTAACCTGCTGTTATCTGGAAAACTATGCAAAAAACAGATTTGGAGTTTCTTGAAGAAATGTCTCAAAGAGTTGATGAATTTGTTAATTCATCCGCAGAAATGATGGAACTGGAACCTGTCAACGGTTACCTGCGAAGATTGATCCATAAACTAGCCGACATTTATCACCTTTCCACGCAATCGGTGGGAGAAGGCGAAGATCGTTATGTTTGCTTGATTCGTAATGAAAAAACAGCAATTCCAGCAGACAAAAGCAAACTTCTGGGAGGCTTGACTAGTGACACAAAACCCACATCACCCAAAAAATCTTATGAGAAAGAACCTGAAAAAGAACGACCAAGGGGAAGAGAGAAAGAACGGAATAGAGGGGATCGAGGAGATCGAGGGGATCGAGACAGTTCCTCAAATTCTGATTTTGGTGACAAAGTATTTCAGACGATCCCTGGAACAACGATTGTTCTTCGACAAGATGGAAGTGTTGGCATAATCCGAAAAGATGATAAATCACCGGTTATTGCAGAAAGAGTGATTGACAATGGAATTTTTAAAGTTGTGAACAATACGATTGTCTGTCCCGGTGATGATCAATGGTGATGATGCAGTCTGCTGTCGACAATTCAAGCTTTTCCCTCTCCTATCTGGGGGATGCCTGGTACGAATTGTGGTGTCGTCATTATATTCTGAGGCAATGTTCTTCTGCCAGGAATGTACATCCAAGAGTTGTCGCGATGGTACGATGCCAGACTCAGGCTGAAATTATGCGGTTGATACTGCCGTTATTAACCCTGGATGAAGAGCTTGTTTTTAAACGTGGAAAAAATGTGAAACCTCAAACATGCCCCAGACATGCGTCTGTCAAGGATTATCGCTTTGCCACAGGATTCGAATGTCTCCTGGGATACTGGTATGTTCAAAATAATACCAATCGTTTTGAAGAATTGATTTCACATCCCGTTGTTGATTCATTCCTCAACCAACATTTAAATAATGTTCAGAAATCTCAGCCTGAAGGATTCAATGTTTGTTCTGCTTAGCCTTTTAGTTGGCTCACTCACTATCTTTGCATTGCTGTATCCACTATTGTTCAAACCTGTCAAATCATATCTTAATAATGATAAATCCCTGGCAGAGTTTAACGAACAGGAGTCCTTGCTGTCGGCAATCACAGAATTAGATCATGATTATGAATTGGGTCGTTTGTCAGTTACAGATTATGAACACCTCAAACTGTACTTCCAAAGAAAGTATCTTGAAGAAAAACAGTCCATTGAATCCTCATGACAGCCATCGTTCATATCGCTGAAAACTCAATTCTGGATGTTACCTCGCATGAGCGGTTGTCCTCACAAGGTCTGTTGATCTATCCTGTTGTCTCCAGACGTTCTGGCGGTGTTTCAATCGGAATCAATTTGAATCCGGACAAAATTTGTAATTTTCACTGTGTTTACTGTCAGGTCAACCGAACCAGACATGAAACAGTGCCGGTACCATCCGTGCGCTTGATTCTGGACCAACTGAAACAGTTTTTTATAAAAATTCAGGAAGCCGGAGGATCTTGGCAAAAAATGCCCGTTTGTGATATTGCCTTGTCAGGTGATGGCGAACCCACTACGTATCCTGAGTTTGATCAATTGATACCAGGCTTAATTGAGTTGCGTCAGCAATTCAATCTTCAACATATTCCTCTTGTTTTGATCACCAATGCATCTTGTCTGCATCTCCCACGGATCCAGAAGGTTCTCCCAATTTTTGTTGAAAATGGCGGACGAATCTGGGCCAAACTGGATGCCGGAGATGAAAAAAACTGGCAGCAACTCATGCAGACGGATGTTCCATTTGCCAGAATTCTGAATAACCTCAGAAACACTGGAATGAAGTATAAAATTCTGTTGCAAAGTTGTTTCATGCAAATACATCAGCAGGAATTTTCTCCCACTCTGCTGGACACCTATGTGAGCACAGTACAGTCTCTGCTGAATAACAAAACACAGATTCAAGAAATTCAGGCCTATACCATTGCCAGACCGCCTGCAAATTCTTTTGTACGGGCATGGGATGATTCTGTCATGGATGAAATCGGCAAGATTTTGACAAGACAGATTCCTGTTCCTGTAAAAATATATTATGGCAGGCATTTTGACTGAACGACCACCCCTTTTATTTTTCTGAGTTGAGCATGGCTAAAGCGGTGATACTGGGCAATTCCAATTTGCCACATTGGGAAAGCCCTGTGACAATACATCTGGAATATTCTTTGTGCAGTGCCATTTCCTATCGTGGTGTTGGTTATAAAGATATTAATGAAGATCGTGTGATTGTTATACCGAATAAGAATACCATGATTGTCGCCGATGGCATGGGTGGGCCTGGTGAAGGATACAAAGCGGCTCAAATTCTTTGTGATATTTTGATGGCCTTACCTGAATTTGAGTCAAGTCCTATCCTTGCAGCATTGGAGGATGCCTCATCAAGAATTCGACAGGAATGCAAAAAAAGTTCAGCCGGTGTGTGTTATCTGATTGCGAAACTGGATTATCCCACCCTACACATCTGGTATGCTGGCGATGTCAAACTGCTCATTCTGAATCATGGTATCAGATTTGAAACACAGGATCACACATTGATCAACACATGGATTCAGAACGGCGATATTTCTCCTGACGATGCGATCCATCACCCGATGAGGCATATCGTCACTCGAGCGCTATCTGGCGATGGGCATGAAATGGATTACTGTCAGACAACTCTGGAGCCAAATGACAGAATTATTATTGCGTCCGATGGTCTTTGGGATAATTTTACGCCGATAGAAGTGGACAATTATGTTGTAGGCATTTCTCCATTCTCAGCCGTTGAATTGTTATTGCAAAAATCAACTTACAAAATGCGACAGGTCTATTCTGATCAATGGGAAGGACTACTAGCTCCCAAACCAGACAATATAAGTATTCTGATCACGGATATTCTTGTTCATCCAAAACAAAACTATCAGCCCGCTCATTAATTTTCTGAGAATTTTTTATGAAAAAAATGATTTTCTGGATCAAAAGTCTTGATCTTCAAAGATATCCCAATGGAGGATATTTGTCAGAAACGTACCATTATGGTACTCATCAAGTTGATAGCATTGACCCTTTATGTAGCGGTTTGGCAAGTTACTATCTGCTTCCTGGCAATGAATTTCTTGCGTTCAATCGTCTCAATTCAGACATTCTCTGGCATTTTTATTATGGCTCCACAATGCATCTGCATATTATGGATAACATGGGTCAATATTATTGCTCCAAGCTGGGAAATAATCTCGATCGTGGTGAACGACATCAGGTGATCGTTCGAAAAAACTTCTGGTATGCGGCAACTGTTTATGAAAAAAATGGTTATGCGTTGACTGGTGCCACTATTTTCTCAGGAGAGCAAAAAATTGATTTGGAAATGGGGTCGAGATCTAAATTATTGGAGGAATATCCGCAACATTTTCAGATTATTGAAAAGTTAACGTTGCCGTAATTTTTGCTGACACAAAAAAGAAGGGATGATCTTAGCGGATTGAGCAACCGCTAAGACCACTGAGACTTACCGACCATGCCATGAATGGCAGAGATGTTTGTCTGAAACAGGAAGAAGAGGTACCTTGCTCAGAAATGTGAGATATGCCAAAGCAAACGCTCCGCCAAATCCTGCGGTGATGAGGATTTCATGCAAACCGAAGGGAATATGGTAGTGTCCTGGTTCCTGCAATGATGGAACAACGATTAGATAGACTGCAAACCATTGTCCTAATGCGATATATCCGCCCATCGCCCTGACAAAATTAGGTGTTCGGCACAATGTTCTTGGCATCAGTCCCAGAAACACCGATACGAACAACCAAAGTATCACAATCACAAAGACCGTACTCCATGGCTGAATCATCGATCGGATGATCAAAAATGGAGTTTCTTCACTCAAGTCGCCATACCAGATCACAATATACTGTGAAAATCCAAGATAGGTCCATGCCATAGCGCAGGCAAATGTCAATTTTGCCAAATCATGGATGCGGTTGATGGTGATATAAGCTTCCCCGTCACTACCAAGTTTGCTGCGAACAGTCACTGCGACAATCAGCAACAACCCCAAGGCTGCGTGCAGATTACCCATCATAAAAAATGCTGCAAATAAGGTACTAAACCATTCCTGATCCAGAGTCATTACGAAATCCCATGAAATAAAGGATCCGGCAATTGCGTAAATAATCATCAAAACAGGAGCTACTTTGCGAGAAAGTAATTCCATACGGACTACTTCATCTTTATGATTATTGTACCCCTTCAGCAACTTGTCCGCCAGAGTTCCGCCCCATCCGGGAATGAGTGTTCTCGCAAATCCAAAATCGGGTTTAAGGGACAATCGAATGAACGCAAAAGAAACTCCATACATCAATAACAGCCAGAAAATATTTCTGGTGATAAAGAAATGATAGTTGAGCCAACCTGCTTTCACAGCAACCCCATGATGCAGAAACGGTTTCTCAACCCATTCGTACAAAATGTGTCCTCCAAAAAACAAGATAATGAACATTAAAAAAGAGATGGGCAAAAAGGCACCGAAGGCTTCAGCCAGACGTTTGAAGGGACGGCCCCATTTTGAATCTGTAAGCTGCCAGATCACAGCCATGATCACACCAGCCTGGGATAAACCACCCCAGAACACCACATTGATTAAAAAAGTCTGCCATGTCCGTTTCACACCTTCATGGTCACCAATAGCCAGACCCACTACAAACATCAGCACCCCTAAACCAATCAGGGCCCAAAGCAGCATTCTGATTTGTTTGGGAATCTCAAATAAGGATTTTTCAACTATCGCTTTCATTTAATTTTCCTCCTTCCCAAATTGTGGACTCTTCAAATAATTCACAATATCCCAGCGTTCCTGACGGGTTGTCAGGGCTCCATAAGCAGGCATAATTCCCGCAGGTTTGCTGCCATAACGGATCTTGTTGTAAAAATGAGTCTCACTGAATATCTGCACAAATCCCGCAATCGGAATAGCTGGCATACCTTTTTCAACCACTGGAGTGTTACCATTTCCATCTTTGGCATGACACACCGCACAGTAAATGTTATACATTTTTCGACCATTAGCTACCGATGCTTCCGTTGCTGTTGTTGGATTCAGTGGTCGAATTTCACGCTCTGCCATCGGCACAAACGACTCATAGATCTGCTGTATCTTTCCCAATTCAAATCGAACAGGCACAGAATCAGATGGAAAATTCTGATAGGTTCCTTCTTCCTGGGGTTTAATGCTTTTACCATTAAACATATCCTGGAAGAACGGATAATCCTTGCCGTCAAACCAGGGGCTGGCGTCATTTTTTAAGTTATATCCGGGTTCTTTGGTTCGAGGATCATCGAATGGATTATTTTTTCCGGCCCACGCCAAATTGCCCACAAAACTAAAGCTGATGGCGAGCATCAATATTTTGTTCAGCTTATTCATTTTCAACATGCACCTCCTCCGCTCCATGGTTATTCAATAACACCTGAAAGTCATTCAGCTTGGCCGACTCACAAGGGATGACGATGCCAAAACGGTCCCGTTGAAACCGGACATATTTTTTAACGGATGACGGGAGTGGATTTTTCAATGTATCCACCGTAGCCAGCAACACGACCCCCATCAAGGTGAATAAAGCGGTGAATAAGATAGTTAACTCAAAACCGATAATAGTGAATGGGGGAATAGCAATAATCGGTTTTCCACCCACAGGAAGCACCCAGTCAGCGGCTGTCCATGCGGTGAAACTATATCCTGTCAGACATCCTAACGCTCCAGCACACAAGGAGATGAATGGAAGTCTTGACTGCCGATCGCCCAAAGCGTGATCAATTTCATGTCTGGGACATGGTGACAATACAGTAGGCTCAATCCCTTTCTGACGCACGGCCTTAATCGCGGATGTCAACTCATCCAGGTATTCAAAGGTGCCCCACACTCCTGAAAATTTCTTGCTCATTTTCCTCCTTTCATCGGTGGATGAATTGCTTCTTTCAATTCCATAATCGCCATTGGAGGTAAGGCTTTCACAAAAAGCGCAAATAATGTGAAAAAGAAACCAAATCCTCCAATAGTCAATCCGACTTCAACAATCGTAGGCCAATACGAGCCCCAGGCATGAGGCAAAAAGTCTCGCTGTAGTGAACTTCCTACAATGTTAAAACGCTCAAACCACATGCCAATGTTGATCAGAATCGTGATGATCCAGACGGCCACCAGATTGGTTCTGATTTTAAATCGCCATAAAGGCAATGGTGCGATGACGTTGCAGAAAACCATCAACCAGAATGCGATTTGAGGAAATCCAAAATCATGATCACCCAACAGAGTCCAATCTGTCATAGCGCCAAAAGGGCGAAAATAAAAAATAGCTTTTTCAAAGGGATTGCCACTGTAAAATGCGATAAAGAACTCTGTCGCATAGGCATAACCCACAATCATCGAGGTGAATAAAATCACACGACACACACTTTGGACCACATGATCTGTGATATATTCCTCAAGGCCAAAGACGACTCTTACCGGAATCAACACAGTCATCACCATTGCCAGTCCGGAGAAAATCGCTCCAGCCACGAAATATGGAGCAAAAATGGTGGTGTGCCATCCAGGAATAGAGGACATGGCAAAGTCCCAGGAAACGATGGAGTGAACGGAAAACACCAGCGGTGTTGCCAAAGCTGCAAAGATCAGATACCCCCGCATGTAATGCAACCACTGATGATTGGTTCCTCTCCAGGCCAGCGCCATTGGAGTATAAATCAGAGCTTTCAGTTTTTGTCCACGGCGGATGGCTTCATCCCTGAGAATGGCCATGTCAGGAATCAATCCCATCACGAAAAACAGGATAGATACTGTCATGTAGGTTGTTACCGCAAACACGTCCCATGCCAAGGGAGATTTGAAGTTGATCCATAACATCCGTTGATTTGGATATGGAATCAAAAAATATCCCAACCACGGACGTCCTGTATGAAGGATGGGGAACATTCCTGCTGTCATCACAGCAAAAACTGTCATGGCTTCCGCACTTCGGTAAATCGCATTCCGCCAGGGAGCGCGTGTCAGATAAAATACTGCGGAAATCAGTGTTCCCGCATGTCCAATCCCGATCCAGAACACGAAATTGGTGATATAAAACCCCCAACCAATCGGGTGACTCATCCCGGCGTATCCAATTCCGACATCCACTTGCAACGCAACACTCAGAACTCCCAGCATCAATGCTACCAGAAATCCAAGGACGAGCAGAAAATAAGATGGATGCGGCTTTTCCAGCATTGCCAGCAGATCATCATTGATCTTGGCATACGTGAGTTTGGTATCACTCATAATCAGGCCTCCTGTTTCTCATTTTTTGATAAAATGTTCATTGCATGATGGGACGTTGCATGAGCTCCTGCCGTTTCCCGGAAATTGACCTTTTTTAAATAAGTGATCGCTGGTTTGTAATTCATTTCAGCAATGATTTCATACTGACGATCTCTTTTTTCCATCTCATTCCGCTGAGCCAGTTTGGATACCTGACTGGAAGAATCCGCTAGGTTGCCAAATGTAATGGCGCTGGTCGGGCAGGTTTGCTGACAGGCGGTAATGATTTCACCATCCTGAACATCACGATTCATTTCATTTGCCGCAAACTTGGCTTCCGCGATGCGTTGAATACAAAAGGTACATTTTTCCATCACACCGACAGATCTGGTTGTAATGGTTGAATTGAGTTGCTGATGCAAAGGTGCAGGAAACTCATAGTCAAACCAGTTGAATCGTCGAACCTTGTAAATACAGTTGTTGGAGCAATAGCGAGTTCCGACACAACGGTTGTATGCCTGAACATTCAAACCTTCCGGATTGTGGTAGGTCGCATATACTGGGCATACAGGCTCGCACCCTGCGTTTTCACACTGCTGACAGGTCATTGGCACAAAACGGGTTTCCAGATTTTCCCCATATCCTTCAATATAGCGTTCCAGCCGGATCCATGACATTTCACGTCCCAGACCCATCCGCTCCTTACCAACTACAGGGATGTTGTTTTCGGAATAACAAGCAACGACACACGCAGAACAACCGTTACATTTATCCAGATCAATGGTCATTCCCCACTTATAGGGCTCATAGTATCCGGCTGTTTCCTTGCGGTCAGGATAGAATTCTGTTTGTCGTTTGTGTCCCGTTTGGTGATGAACCGGCCCCTGTGCGAGTTCAGTAATGGTGACAGCGGCCGCAATATCACGTCCTAATTGTCGTGCATTTCCATCCATATTAACTGCATAGGCAAGTGCTGACGCTTTTTTAACTTCAGCGTTCACGCTCAACCATGCCAGTTCACCGGACATTCGGTCTGTCTTTGCAGGAAGCAGGTCCAAAACATTCACGCCATATCGGTCAGCCGCCAAGCCTGAATTTTCGTGACCTTGACCAAAGGGAATGGCGATAGCGCCCTTGTGAATGCCAAAATGATAATACGCGGTCAAATCCACTTGACCATAGGGGGTTTTAACTTCCATCAAATCCCGGTCATGGATTCCCAGTTTTTCGGCTGTTTCCGGATTGATTTCCGCCCAGGAATCCCAGACAATCTGTGTCATTGGATCCGGAACTTCCTGGAGCCATGGTTTGTTGGCACCACTCCCATCACCCAGCAGGACAGATGTCGATGGAATCAATGTCAGTCCTTTGCCCTCATATTGAGGTGTTTTCAGATGCATTTGAGTGACCTGGGGATTCAGTTCAACTGCCACTTCAGGAACAACATCGAACAAGCCACCATTTTCCAGAGTACGAACCCAGAAATCCTCAAAAAAGGTCTGTGGACTGCCTTTTTCAGCATGAATTTTGGTCCAGGACTGTTTCAGGTAATCAAGATAACGTTTCATCCCTTCAAAAGCACTCGGATTCAGTTTTTGTCCAACCGCCATTAAAACATCTTCGCGGGCTTTGGCATCAAATCCCTGCACCGGACTCATGACAGGCTGAATGATACTGCGAACACCGGAACGAGTCTCCACATCTCCCCAGCTTTCATAAGGGGTCAGTGTTGGCAAGACCAGATCTGCTTCATGAGATGTTTCATTCTGAACAGATGACATGACCACTACAAACGCATTTTTCATTGCATCGGCAAAGCGGCTGGTTTTAGGCAATGCATACACCGGATTGCTTTCATCAATGATCAGCAATTTCACCTGACCGTTTTGCAATTCCTGAATCAAATTCAGAATGTTTTGCTGACCCATCATTTCCGGTGCGGCCTGATCAATAAAGGATACGGTCTTGCCAAGATTGCCAGAGACAGCATTCAGAATATTCACAGCAACCATTGTTTCTGTTGCCTGTTCAGTAATGGTTGCACTACCACCACCAATCGCCAGACTTGGTCCATTTTCAACAAATTCTTTGGCGAGTGTTTTAATTTTTTCAGCAGTCAGCCCAATGTCGCCAGCAACTTTTTCAGGGAGGTACTCCGCCAGATAATCAGCCAGAAATACATACCCGCCAGTTCGTCTGCGAATTTCATGAGCCATGGACAGAGCCAGAATTCCTTCTGTCCCTGGAGTAACAGGAACCCACTCATCCGCACTGCTACCTGACAGCGATAAATGAGGTCCGACATGAACGGCTTTGTTTTTGTGGCCATCCGCATAGGCATGCATGGCAGCAAACTGCCGGGCGTTTTCAACGATGCCGCCCCAGTTTTCCAGAAAATCTGCACCAAAATTAATAAAGTATCGTGCTTTATCAAAATGATAGAGTGGGACATCTGCACGACCAAATGAAACTTCATTGGCCTTGATCAGGTTCGCCCTGTTGAAAACCTGAAAACCGATACGACGTCCACCGCCTACAGCGTTAAGCCATTCAGCCATGAAGTCTTTATCGCTCCCGGTTGTAGGCCGACCTAAATAGACAATACTGCCTTGTGCGGACTGAATTTTTTCCACAAAGACTTTTTCAGCTTCTTCCCACGAAATATTTTTTCCACCTTTCAATGCTGGCGTCGTCAGTCTGGCTGGATTGTAGAGTGCTTGCAGGGACGATTGTCCTCTGGCACACAATTTACCCTGATTGACAGGGTGCAAGGGATTTCCTTCGGCCTTTTGGGCGCGTCCCTCTCGTGCTGTTACCATCATCCCGCATCCCGCATCACATTCCCTGCAGGTTGTCATGTAATTGAATGCGTTATGAGGACTGTAATCAATCCCATCTGGCGGAACCAGCAACGGAATAAGTTTTTCAGGTTTATTCTGACAGCTCGCCGCAGTGACAGCGGCACCACTAACTGCCATGTATTTGAAAAGATTTCTTCTACTGAGACCTTTCTTCATCGCAATGTCTCCTAATGGATTAATCTACTAATAATGACATGTATAACAATCTGTCAGGTTTGGATTATGATACCCCTTTGGATTTTTCAGGCCGATTTTTGCCGCGCGTTCAATATCTTCTTCTTTCGCGTTAAACCATCCCCCCAAGGTAGTCAGTGCGGATTTTCTTTCTTTTGCGCCCTTTACCTGTAAATGGCACTGAAGACACCAGCCCATTTTACCAAAATCGGCATCTACCATCTGTACCACGTCCATGGCCTTAACATTCCCGTGGCAGGCTACGCAACGGTCGTCATCCCCTTTTTTGAAATAGCCCACTCTACAGGCCAGAGAGCGGTCATCTTTTTGCATGTCGCAGGCTGTGTCAGCGTCATCCCGAAACCGGTTGGCATCCGCATTGATATGTTTTTTATGCGGAAACCGAACGAAATCAGGGATATCATGGATTTTGACCCAAGGAATCGGTTCTTGTCTTGCCCAATACCCTCGAGCCTTGTCCGCTTCAGGATACTGTGCCTTGTCTGCTCGCACCAGCGGCATTTCATTGGTTCCGTGACAACCGACACAAACGCTGACAGGAGGAACTCCTGAAGAATAGGACCTTCTGGCATAACTGTGACAATATTGACAGGGGATGTTATCGTTGGTTGCGTGAAGTTTATGACTGAAATTGATTGGCTGGCTTTCCTGGGCGGAGACTGAAGTGGCGATACCGACTGACAAGATCATCGTCAGAATTCCACCACCCATGAATAACACCGCCTTCGCAGCAAAGATGAGTCGTCGCATAAAAGACCTTACCCATGAAGAATTTATGGAAAAATAGGAACCCTATAGAAAAGAGGCCGCAACACACCATAACACGGAAACAAAATCAAACTATTTTTCTTTGATAAGGCCAATTAGGGGTTGAAAATTATGTTTGATAGGCAAGGTGCTGAAAATGAGAAAATGTGTCATACCGGACTTGATCCGACCTCCAAAAAATCTCAGCAGGCCACTGGATTCGGAGTCAAGACCGGACGGACTCGCTATTTCAACGCCTAAGTCGCATTGACCGTTCAAGAACAGTGAAACCATGTGAAATATAAAATCCTCTATTGCTATTTACGATTTCAGTGATTAGTATTTTTAAAAGTACCGTATGAACCATGAGGATTCATTTCAGAAAAGGGAGTTTGTTTATGCATCAGACAGATACAGAAGAATATCAGACACTGCCTATGTTGCCAATGCGGGATATTGTTGTATTTCCGCATATGACGGCACCGTTTTTTATTGGCCGCCCTCTATCAATTACGGCAATGGAACGAGCGTTGAGCGGAGATCGTAAAATTTTTGTGATCGCACAAAAAGATCCCATGGTGGAAGATCCCGCCGACAGTGATTTGTACAAAGTTGGAACTATCGGACAGATTCTACAGATCATGCGCTTGCATAATGGCACGATCAAAGCCTTGTTTGAGGCCCACTCTCGTGCCAATCTCATTGAGGCTAATCTGAATCCCCCCTATTACTCCGCTGTCGTGTGCCCCATTCAGGAGACACTGACTAGAACACCAGAGATCATTGCGCTGAGTAAAAACGTTCAGTCAGAACTCAAACGATATCTGAAAGAAGTCAAACGCCAGACCGATGGCATTGAAAAACTGGCCATTGATACAGAAGAACCACACCGTCTTGCCGATAGAATCGCACCGTTGCTCAACATGGATCTCCAAAAGAAACAAATACTGCTGGAAATGAGCGATCCTCGTCAGCGCCTGGAAATTGTGTATGAGAGAATGCTGGAAGAAAGCGAATTCAAAAAAGTAGAGCGAAAACTGAAAGAACGGGTCCAGGGACAGATTGGACGAACCCAGAAAGAATATTACATGAATGAGCAGATCAAGGCGATTCAGAAAGAACTGGGCCAGACCGAGGACAGTAAAGCTGAAATGGAGGAGTACACCAATAAAATCAAAGAATTGTCTTTGTCCAAAGAAGCGCGTGAAGTGGCTGAAAAAGAAGTAAAAAAGTTAAAAATGATGCAATCCATGTCTGCTGAAGCCAATGTGGTACGCAATTATCTGGACTGGTTGCTGGGAATGCCCTGGGGCGTTAGAACTACGGACAGTTTTGATATTGATGCCGCAGAAACCATTTTGAACCGACAGCATTATGGTCTGGAAAAAATCAAGGAACGCATTATTGAATATTTGGCTGTCGCTAAAAAAGTGGGTGAAATGAAAGGCCCGATCATTTGTCTGGTTGGACCTCCCGGAGTGGGAAAAACATCACTGGCGCGTTCGGTTGCTGAATCTCTAGGTCGAAAATTTGTGCGAATGAGTCTGGGTGGCGTCAGGGATGAAGCTGAAATACGCGGTCATCGTCGAACTTATGTCGGCGCGCTTCCCGGAAAAGTCATCCAGTCTTTGAGAAAAGCCAAAAGCAATAACCCTCTGATGCTTCTGGATGAAATTGATAAAATGACGCATGGTGTGATGGGGGACCCTGCGGCGGCGTTGCTGGAAGTGCTGGATCCGGAACAGAATCACACCTTCATGGATCATTATCTGGAAATTGAATATGATCTGTCTGATGTCCTGTTTTTCTGCACAGCCAACGTTGGACAGAAGATTCCGGCGGCTCTTCAGGATAGAATGGAAATCATCAATCTGTCCGGTTATACCGAGTTGGAAAAAGAGCATATTGCTCTCGAACATTTACTGCCCAAGCAAATTGAAGAAAACGGACTCAAGCCCGAACAGATTCAATTCCAGCACAAAGCCATCACGACCATTATTCAGAACTATACCAGAGAAGCCGGTGTACGTAACCTGGAGCGGGAAATATCAAAAGTCTGTCGAAAAATCGCAACCCAGATTGTCAAGCAACCCAAACAAAAAATGATTCATGTCACCCCCAAACAAATCAAAACTTTTTTGGGAATCCAGAAGTACAAGCATGCCAGCGTTGAAATAAACAATGAGGTTGGTGTCACTTGCGGATTGGCCTGGACACAGGCTGGCGGAGAACTGCTGATGACGGAGGCAACCACGATGAAAGGCAAGGGCGGTCTCAAACTGACAGGTCAACTGGGCGATGTGATGAAAGAATCCGCGCATGCGGCGTTAAGCTACATCCGGACCAATGCCAATCGACTGGGAATCTATTCTTCAACATTCAAAGAAACAGATATCCACATTCATATTCCAGAAGGCGCAGTTCCCAAAGACGGTCCCTCTGCCGGTGTGACCCTGACCACCACGCTGTTGAGCGTGTTCACGGGCATTCCTGTTAGAAAAGAAATTGCCATGACTGGAGAAATCACACTGAGCGGCAAAGTGTTGCCTATTGGTGGATTAAAAGAAAAATTGCTTGCGGCGAAAAGAGGTAAAATCAAAATAGTTCTAATTCCCATGGATAATGAAAAAGATCTGAAGGACATTCCCCGGGAAATCACCAGGGATCTTCAGATCATTCCTGTGAAATTTGTGGATGAAGTGATGCAAATCGCCTTGGAACGATTCCCTGTTCCCGTGATTGATCCTGTCCCTCAACCTGAAAAATCCGGTGACGCTGAAGTGGACAGTTCCTTTTTGAAAACACCGGAGTTTTCAGGCTCTGATCTGCCGCATATCTCTTCCAAATTTTTATTGTCTTGAAAACAGGAGCGCTCTTGTAAAACAGGAGCGCCTTGAAGCTGGTCCAATGTTGCTGTTCATCTGCCTTGTATGCGGGATCATTCTGGGATGGTCTCTTAAAAATTATATGGGATTTCTACGTATTTCGCCTGAAATATTCCGGCAGCAAATTCTGTTAACACGTCAGTCTAGCCCCTCCACACACTTGCCAACCCAAAGTGGTCGCGAATGAAGCAATATTTTCAAGTCTCGCATTCTGCGTTTTACTCAGTAGTCACCGCACTGCCCCTGTTGATTGGCTACGAAATCATGCTTGCGTCTACCAGCAATCCCTACTGGCATGTCCGTAACGCGGTTGATATCTGGATGCGCCATGTACTGCAATCGTTTGACGTCAGCACCCGTCAGGCAACGTTTGTCATGATTGGAGTTTTGTTTGCCGCAATTCCCTTCATTCATAAAAAAGAAACACCTCTCCGTTTTAAATATGCAGGTTGGATGATTCTGGAAGCCATCATCTATAGTTTATGCCTGAATCTGATTATCCAGTCGGTGTTGAAACCTGTCTTTCTGACCAAGATGATTCCCTTGAGCAACAGTATTCAGAGTATCGCCCTGTCGTTGGGAGCCGGCTTGTTTGAGGAATTTTTTTTCAGAGTAATTCTGCTGAACGTGTTGTATTTTGGATTGTTGTTTTTACTTAAGAAACCCCTTCTAAGCGGTATTATAGCCATTCTGCTGGCATCCTTTCTGTTTTCTCTAAGTCACTATTTTGGCAACATGGCAGATTCCTTCAATCTGTATAGTTTTTTGTTCCGTTGGTTTGCCGGACTTCTGTTTACCCTCTTGTATTTTTTAAGGGGATTCGGCATTACAGCCTATACCCATGCATTTTATGATATCAGGATTTTATTATTGGCCTGAGGTCTCAACCTTTTCTACTGGTGTTTTATGCAGGTACCATTGCTTGATTTAAAAGGTCAGTTGCGTCCTTTACGAGATGAAATATTGGCCGCGATTGTGGATGTTCTGGATTCAACCCAATACATCATGGGTCCCAAAGTTGAAGAACTCGAACGGGCGGTTGCCCAATATTCAGGCTGTAGTCATGCCCTTGGTGTCTCTTCGGGCACGGATGCGTTGTTGCTGGCGTTGATGGGGTTGAATGTTGGTCCGGGAGATCTGGTGATTACCAGTACTTTTTCATTTTTCGCGACCGCCGGAGTTATTGCCAGATTGAACGCAACACCGGTTCTCACAGATATTGACCCGGTTACTTTCAATATGTCCCCGGCTCACCTTTCAGAAATTCTGAAAGCCATGCCTGAAGATACCCGCAACAAGGTCAAAGCCATCATTCCCGTGCATTTATATGGCCAATGCGCTGACATGCAGTCCCTCATGAAGGTAGCGGCTCAGTGGAATATTCCTGTGATTGAAGATGCGGCTCAGGCGATTGGCGCTGAATATCCACTGGAAGGGAAGGTACAGCGTGCAGGAAGCATGGGGAAAATGGGTTGTTTTTCATTTTTTCCCAGCAAAAATCTGGGGGGAATCGGTGATGGCGGCATGATCGTGACCAACGATTCCACACTGGCCCAGTATCTTGTGTACCTGAGAAATCACGGCGCAAACCCCAAATATTATCACAAATTCATTGGCGGAAATTTCAGACTGGATCCACTTCAGGCCGCAGTGCTAAATGTCAAACTGCCCCATCTGGATCAATGGCATCAACAACGGCAACGCAACGCTAATCGATATATCGAGTTATTTTCCAAGGCGGGCATCGCTGAAGTCGCACTTCCCGCAGCCGTTTATCAAACGCATAAAATCAGTAACTATCACATTTATAACCAGTTCATGATTCGGGTTCCTCAACGGGATGAATTACGTCAATTCCTGCAAAGCCAGCAGATTGTTACGGAAGTTTATTATCCTGTACCGTTTCATGTGCAGGAATGTTTCAGTTATCTGAATTATAAATCCGGCGACTTTCCGGAATCCGAGAAAGCCGCACGAGAAGTTCTGGCACTGCCCATCTATCCTGAACTGACAGAAGAAATGCAGGCACATGTGGTGCAACAGATTAAGGCTTTTTATCAGGAAAGGAAAACGCTATGACACAGGCGATTCTGGTGGGCGGCAGTGGATTGGTCGGTCAGGAGTGTCTGAAATATCTGCTTCAGCATTCGGCCTATGAAAACATCATTCTACTGCTCAGAAAACCATTAAACGTGAATAATTCTAAAGTGAAGGAACATCTGATTGATTTTGATCATCTTGATTCCTGTCAGGACTTGATCCGTGGTGATGACCTCTTCTGTTGTCTGGGCACAACCATCAAACAGGCAGGTTCACAAGAAGCATTCAAACGAGTGGATCATGATTATCCATTGCAGATTGCACGTATCGCGCAAAAAAACGGAGTGAACCACTGTGCCATTGTTACGGCTCTTGGCGCCAATAAATCCTCGGCTGTGTTTTATAACCGGGTCAAGGGTGAAGTGGAAACAGGCCTCAGTGAAATCCCGTTCACAAGTCTGCATTTTTTTCGTCCCTCCCTTTTGCTGGGAAATCGAAGCGAATTCAGAATTGGTGAGGAAATTGGCAAATACGCAATGCCGCTGTTTACTTCGTTTCTCCCCAGAAAATTACGGAAATATCGCCCCATTCAGGCGGATACGGTTGCATTCGCCATGGTCCACATGGCCCAAAAAGCCGATCACCTGGCACGATATGCTTTCGAATCCAATGAAATCCAGAAAATTTATGATGACAATCATTGAGTGATTTTTGAAATGGTCTGATCCCTGCAAAACATTGATTAATTTTTCAGATATTTTGAATGATTGAATCAAGGAGGATTATGGCAACCATTGAGGAAATTTTAAGTGGCGTTCAGGAAGAGATTGATAAGGCAGTAACCCAGACAATGAGTCGGGTGTTGCCTCAAATTGAGGATATATTATTGGAAAACCGCATGGTCCTGTTGAGGCAAACCATACAGAGCGGGAAGTTGGAAAATACCATCGATCAGATCATTTCCAAAACAACCCGAAACCTTGCGCCGAAAATCAAACAAACTGTACTCACTGAACAACAGAAAAAAATTGGCAGTACCTGGACTCCGCTCACAATAAATGAGGTGTTGGGTTCTCAAAATTCAGTAACTTCCTGATCAAACTTTTTCCCGGGTTTCTCGCCCGAGCAGGCCTGCGGGTTTAAAAATCAGGATGATGACCAGCAAGGCGAAGGCGAAAACGTCTTCGTAGTCGCTGGAAATATAACCCGCGGCAAAACTTTCAGTCCATCCAAGAATCAGTCCTCCCAGCACAGCCCCCGGAATATTGCCGATCCCCCCCAGAACCGCCGCAGTGAACGCTTTGATTCCAGCAATAAACCCGATATAGAAGTTGATTTGCCCCACTCTGGTAGCCACCAGAACGCCGCCAATCGCCGCCAGCATGGAACCTAAAATAAAAGTGAACGAGATCGTTTTATCCAGGTCTACACCCAGCAACATTGCCATTTTCTTGTCCTGGGAAATAGCTCGCATCGCCATTCCCATCCGGGTGTGCCTGGTCAGAACACTCAGCAGGATCATGACCAGAACCGTCATGAAGAGGATCATCAGATCAGATGGCTGAATAAATTCTGACCATTGCTCAAGGAATGGCATTTCCGGCACCAGCGATGGGTATGCCTGAAATTCCGGTCCTTGAGCCAGCAGTACATAATTCTGTAAAAAAATGGACATTCCGATCGCACTGATCAGTGGAGATAGCCTGGGGGCATGTCGAAGTGGCTGATAGGCGATTTTTTCCATGGTGTAACCGTAGGCTCCCGCATACACAGCGGCAAAAACCAATACCAGGGCAAACACAGCCCAGGCATTGAGTTCCATAGTGATCAAAACCCCTGACGCTACCAATCCAGTGAAAGCACCAATCATGTAGATTTCACCATGCGCGAAATTGATCAGTCCCAGCACACCGTAAACCATGGTGTATCCCAGAGCGATCAAGGCGTAGATACTGCCTTTGATGAGTCCGGCAATAAACAAATCAAGGAAATATTCCATGCGACCGGATATTAAAACAAGAGGAAGGAATGGGACCTGTGACCAGGCCCCGGTGATGGCTCAATTTTGGACAGGAACAAACGCGGGAGCTACCTGATACATGGCAAATCCAGCACCAATGATGTCTCCATGGTCATCAAACCTGATTTTCCCAAGCGGAGTTTCCACTTCTTCCGATTTCAACGCTTTGACCAACGCATTATAGTCCTGCCCCCCGGTTTTCCGGATAGCATTGACTAACGCCTGAAGCGCCGCATATCCCTGAAGCGTGAAAGTCCCTGGATCAGCACTGAATTTTGATTTATACAGACCGCTGACATCCCCTGCCATTTTGATTTGTGAGGTGTCTGTTGGTGCGGATGCATAATATCCGAGAGCGTCTTCACCAGCGATTTTAAGGAAAGAAGGATCTTTCACGCCATCTCCGGAAATGAAAGGCGCATTGATTTTTTTCTTTCGGGCTTCCGATACAATTTTGGAGGCTTCAGGGTGATATCCGCCAAAAAAGATGGCCACACCTTTGCTCTTTGTTTTGAAGGTGGCTTTAATTTTAGCCACCAGTGCAGAATAATCCACAGCCCCTGGTGTCACGCCTTCAAACATTTCAATTTTTACTTTTTTTGCTTCGAGTCCCGCTTTGACCAGTTCCGCAAGCCCTTTTCCATAAGCGCCTTTATCATGCAGGACAATCGCTTGTTTGACTTTCAGTGTATTGACCGCAAAATCAACCTGCAAATTAGCCTGAGCCGCATCATGAGCAATGGTCCGGAAAAAGTTGGGATATTTTCCATCCAACGTCAGGGAAGGGTTGGTGGATGCCGCTGAAACAAGTATAATTCCGGATTCTTTATAGGTCGGCAGAGCCGCCTCTGTCGCGCCACTGCACAAATGACCAATCACAGCGACTACTTTTTCCGACACCATTTTTTTTGCGGCATTGATCGCGGTGTTGGGTTCACACACGTCATCTTCCATCACCAACTCAATTTTCTGACCATTCACACCACCAGCCGCATTGATGTTTTCAACCGCCAGAATCGCCGCGTTTTTTACAGGAATCCCATAACCGGCGAGATCGCCGCTGTAAGGCCCGACAACTCCGATTTTCAAAGGAGTTTGTGCCCAGACCAGTGCGGACATCAGGGTTATTCCGAGCATGGTCACCAGCCATTTTTTCATTACGCTTCCAATCATCATGTTTCTCCCTACAAATTGAATACAATTAATTCAACAGGACCTGCCCTCGAATGTTCGTGAAACAGGTCGGCTAAAACGATAAAATCGTTCGTGTTTTTAATGATGATTATTCAGGAAACGCAAGTTTTTAATCAGGGATAAAACCATGCGGGCTATCAATGTAAACCGATAACTTTTATAAATTCGAAGGATTAGGCGAAAAGCGGAAAAGAATCTACCGGGAATGGGGTCACGGATTACGTCCCGGGGAGTGCGACAAGCAGTGGAAAGGCATCGGGACGTAACCCGATGCTACCGTTTTCGGCCCGAGAGTCACACAAAGTCGTCAACTTAATGCGTTCTTCGCCGGGGAATCCCCCTTTTCAAAGGGGGCATGGGGGATTTAACGCTCAGAATTACATCCCCCAAACCCCTTGAACCAAGGGGGAATTGAAACACAGCACCATTCAGAATGCTTAGGAATCGCTCATCAATAACATTCCCAACTATAAATCTTCCTCTCCATAGCTGTGCTTTGGCTGGTTGGAGGCAAATGGGTAAGTTATTTCTGTGCGATTCCTAAGTTGATGACATTGGGGAGTCACAGCATGATACGGAAAAGTTTATAACTTATTGTTTGAGCGTTCCTAAAGATCAATCAATGCAGCCTGAAGTTTGGCTTTGAGTTCCAGATCACGGTATTCGGTCGATTGGAGCCGTTCCATATCTTTTTGCGCCACGACCAGCAGATTGCCAACCACGCCCGGTGGAATTCCCAGACGATGTTTCAAATGCCAGGCCTGCAAGGCCACCGTGGCGTATTCTCTCAGCAAAAGACGCACTCCCTGGTTCAGATCATAGGTTTCAGCCATTTTTTTTGCCTGCCCATAGGCGGAGATGCAGGCCCTGAATTCCTTGTCCATTCTGGATTGAAGCTGCTTTGATCGTTGGGTGTGCTGAAGCGACAGCACATGCACCATGGTCATATGGATCCGGCCATGAGAAATGTAAGGCAGCAGTGAGTCTGGCCAGGTCTGTTTCAACTGGCGGATGATGTCGATGCTGAACTGGTGCAGCATTGGAATCATCCGGAACAAATCCAGCGCTCTGAAAAGGACGGGGAGCATGGCTTTATGATTTCTCAATACAGGTGTTTGCGAGTCTGCCATCCATGCCCGCACTTTTTGGGCGGATTCCCGAGAAACTCTTATATCAGAGATATAAAGACCTTCGTGTGAGCGCGGAACGCCTGACAGTTTTTCCGCAAGGCGCCACAAATTGTCCACCACTTCCATGCGGTTCTGGATGACTGTACCGGAGTCATTATTTTCACGGGAATACAGCACCAGTTCCTGACGGAGTCGTTTGAGGTATAACTGGTAACTTCGGATGATCGCGGTTAGGACCTCCGGATGCAGACAACCTGTCACCGCAATCACGCTGGATTGCATCAGACATTCTCGTGCGATTAACAATGGTGGTGTCTGTTCAAGGACGTTCTGGACCAGTTTGAGACGATGAGACCAATGCCTCGGATTCTTTTTTAAGGCCTTGACATGCTCATTGTTTTCTTTACTTAAGTGAAACCGTTGCAACGGTTCAGCAGATTTTCGTTCTGATAAATTCCTGGCAGGTGCCAGATTGCTATTTTTGTCTGAAGTTTCAGTCGAGTCATGAATGATTTCCAGTGCTCGTTGTTGCAATTCTTCAAACCATAAATCTTTTTCCAGGGAAACACCGGGAATTGCGTTCATGGATAAAATATTACGCAGATCACTGTGTTGCTGTGTCATACAACCTGTCTCAATGAAAAATACCGGGATATTCTTATTCTGATTGACTTGCCCATGTTCAAACCATCTGTTCCCAAACTTTCGCAGTATGATCCGTTTTTAATGTTTGTCAGCATGATTCTCATTTTGTGGGGAACCGTGATGATCTATAGCACCAGTGCTGTGTATGCGGAACTCCGCTTTCATAACAGTTACCATTTTTTACAGAATCAGCTCATTCATGTTTTCATCGGCTGTCTGGGAATGATTGCGGCATTGCTGGTGCCCATTTCTTTCTGGAAAAAAAATCTCCCCTGGCTGATGCTACTGGTGTTGCTCATGCTCATCATGGTTCTGATTCCTGGTATCGGCCATGAAGTCAAGGGCGGCAGACGGTGGATACGCCTGAGGGGATTAGGGATCCAGCCTTCCGAACTGTTGAAAATCACTCTGATCTTTTATGTAGCGTCTTATCTGGAAAGAAAACAAGAAGTACTTTCTCTATTTCTCCGGGGACTGACACCTAATTTCCTGGTAACAGGTGTTTTTTTGCTACTGGTGCTACTACAGCCTGATTTTGGAACGGTCATGTTGCTTTCTCTGACAGTGCTGTTCATGATTTATGCCGGAGGGGCAAGAAAATCGCATATTCTGGGCAGTTTATTTGGCGTATCGCTACTCGGGGGCATTCTGATCGCAACCCATTCCTACCGTGTCAAACGACTGCTGGCGTTCCTGAACCCCTGGGAAGATCCGCTGGATTCAGGATTTCAGATTATCCAGTCCTTCATTGCGCTTGGAACAGGTGGCTGGTTTGGACGCGGACTGGGTGAGAGTCGTCAGAAACTTTTTTTTCTGCCTGACGCACATACAGATTTTATTTTTGCGATTCTGGGGGAAGAATTTGGTTTTCTTGGCGGGTGTCTGCTGATATTGCTGTTTATGGTTTTTATTTGGCGGGGATATTTTATCGCCTGGAAAACCCGGGAATTTTTTCCGAAATTTCTGGCTTTTGGCGCGACAACCCTGATTGCGCTGCAAACCATGTTCAATCTTGGGGTTGTGACAGGTCTCCTGCCAACCAAGGGACTGCCTCTGCCCTTTGTCAGTTTCGGGGGAACCTCCCTCCTGTCGACCATGTTCACCACAGGATTACTCCTGAATGTCAGCGCCATGCGTCATTCAGACAGCAAGCCTGTGGCCAACAAAACCTAACTTCATGTGTGGTGTTTTTCATGAGTGTTTCGTTCAGGTTTCCTGTTCCAGATATTTCTTGTAGCAAAAAGCACAGTGCCGTGATGCTACTTTCTGGAATGCTCTGTTTTTTATCCTCGGCCTTCGCCCAGGACCCTCCACAGATCAAGGCTGAGGACGCACCCCAGGTCAATCAGTATTTCCTGAATAATTTCATGAGTGTCGTGAAGGACAAGGATGACTGGACGGCCATAATGCTGGCGATCCGTACCAGCACTGAGG
This sequence comes from SAR324 cluster bacterium, assembly GCA_015232315.1. NCBI lineage: Bacteria > Deltaproteobacteria > SAR324 cluster bacterium. Next base: position 97,441 of record JADFZZ010000014.1, read on the forward strand.
CCCTGGAGTTACTACTGAAACAGGGCATGAATGTGAACGTAAAAGGGAAAAACGAATTTGAACGGATCACACCACTCATGCTGGCCTGTCGTCTTGGCCAAATGGATGCGGTGAAACTCCTGTTAAGATACCATGCCGCCGTCAATGACGCCTCTCCCGAAGGAATCTCCGCGTTGATGTGGTCTGCACGGGATGGTCACACCGATATTGTCCAACTCCTTATTGAACATAAAGCCAATATTCACGCTCAGGATCAAAATGGCTGGACTCCGCTGATTTATGCGTCGACAGAAGGTCATGCGGACACCGTAAGTCAGTTATTGCAACAGGGTAGTCATGTTCACACCCGGGACAACCGGGGTATGGACGCCTTGATGTGGGCCTCGCATTTCGGACATTCAGATACCGTTCAGGTTTTGCTGGAGGCTCATGCGAATCCTCTCCAGCAGACCCCGAAGGGATTCCATGCGCTCATGTGGGCCGCCCGCTTTGGCTATGCTTCCACCGTTCAGTTGTTGATCGAACATGGCGCGGATGTAAATCTGAACGAAAAAGAGTTTGAACGAACTCCGCTGATGGTTGCCTCCCAATATGGGCATCTGGACGTCATCAAACTATTGCTGGCACATAATTCCCGGATCAATGCTCAAAGCAGTCAGAAAATGACAGCTTTGTTGTCTGCTATTCAGGAAAATTTTCCTGAGGTGGCTGTGTTGCTCATTCAAAGCGGCGCGGATCCGCTGATCAAGGATTCTTATGGCAGAGATGCACTTATTCTGGCCTCTGCTCAAGGATTGTATGGCGTGCTGGAAGCATTGTTGCCACAGATCAAGGATATTGAAACCAGAGACAACGAGGGCAAAACCCCCCTGATTTACGCAAGCACCAATGGGCACCTGAAAACAGTGATTAAACTGATTTCAAGTGGTGCCAATGTGAATGCCACCGACCAATATGGAAAATCGCCAACGATCTGGGCCATGGAGCAATCACAATTCAAGGTTGTCCAGTTTTTGATTTCCAAAGACGCGGATACCAAAAAAAATCTGATGTTCGCCGCGGAAGGCGGCTATACCGATGTGGTTCGACTTTTTATTGAGCGAAAAACAGATCTCAATGAAGCCGATTCCCGTGGTTGGACACCATTGATGGTTGCCAGCAATAATGGAAAAAAAGAAACCGTGGAACTGCTGGTTCAAAATGGGGCTAAGGTCAATGCTCGTGGAGCAAATGGCTGGACAGCCCTCATGCTGGCCGCAGGTTCAGGTCATTCACAGACGCTCAAGTTTCTTCTGGACAATGGGGCTCAGATTCATTTGAGAGATAATGATGACTGGGATGCGTTGGTCTGGGCCGCCGCAAAAGGACATACCGAAACAGTGGCGCTTTTGCTACAACATGGAGCTGATGTGAATAATCGTGGACTGAATGGAGTCACCCCGCTCATCTGGGCGTCTATCAAGGGGCATAAAGAAACGGTGACGCTGCTGATCAATCAGGGGGCTCAGGTGACAGCCCGGGATCGTTATGGCAAAACAGCGCTGATGGAAGCCTGCCTTCGGGAAAATAATGACACGGTCAAAGTGTTGATTGAACATGGCGCCAATGTGGATATCAATCTTCTGTTTGCGGCAGAACGTGGCTATACCAAAATCGCAAGCCTGCTACTCAAACAAAAAGCCATGCCGGATTATGTCAATGACCAAGGTGATACCTCCCTTATTCTTGCGGTCAAGGGCGGTTATATGGAAACAGTCCGGTTGCTTCTTGAAAACAAGGCTAAACCCGACATCGTGAACCTGCAGGGTCAGAGTGCGTTGACCATTGCCATTTCCCTGGGGGCTGAAAATATTGCCCGTTTACTGATCGGCTACAATGCCAATGTCAATATTCGCGGCACACAGGGGAACACACCACTGACCATCGCTTCTCTCAGAGGGTATAGTCCGATTGTGAGACTGCTGTTACGCAACCATGCCCAGGTGGATCTGAGAAACTCTGAAAATCTGACACCGCTTATGATTGCAAGTGAAAATGGTTATGCTGAGATCGTGCAATTGTTGCTGGATTTTAATGCAATGGTAGATCTTAAAAATGATCAGGATTATACCGCTTTGGGTCTTGCCGCTAAAAATGGTCACACGCTTTCCATAAAAATGTTGCTCGAGAAAAACGCGGATATCAATATGAATACGTTTGACCGCAATGGCCGGGGGGGGACTCCGCTTATCATTGCCACCATGAATGGACATTTTCAAAGCGTTAAAGTGCTTGTAGAAAATAATGCCACCATTGAAGCCCGGGAATTGATGTTTCGCCAGACAGCGTTGATGGTGGCCGCATCTCATGGATTTGCGGATATTGTGGAACTCCTGACCGGAGCCAATGCTGATATTGAAGCTCAAAGTGATTCAGGCGAAACGCCATTACTGCTTGCCGCGTTTAATGGACATCTGGAGGTGGTAAAAAAACTGATCCTGAAAACAGCGAATATTCATCATGCGAATCATAATGGACAGACGGCCTTGATGCTGGCGGCGCTCAATGGACATGCCACGGTAGTCGAGTATTTAATGCAGAGTGGCATCAATCCGGAAAAAGGAGATCCTTCAGGGAAAACCCCGTTAATGGTAGCGGCAATGCGAGGGCATATCAATGTGGTCAAGGTTCTTGTTCAGGTAAAAAAACTGGTCCGGCAACGTGATGATCAGGGCAATACGGCGATCACACTGGCTGAACAGGCTGGTTTTCCGGACATTGTTGAGGTGTTAACTTCTACGGAGTCGTCACAGGTCACGAGTCCACCAGGAAAGAATTAGCTTTTTTTCCCGCATCTCAAAAGTAGGCTTATCCAGTTTTCCTTCACTGAATCCCTGGCGGAGATAATGCAATTTTGCCAGGCATTCTTCGCTACTGTCGCTGAAACTCCAGCCTTTCTGATTTCTTAGAACAAGTTGCTGATATGTCTCTGGAGAAATCAGGATGGGCGCATCCCTGGCATAAGGCGTCAGGCAAATCATTGGTGTCATGTCTTCTCCATGAACTTTGGTGTATTCCTGTTCCTCAACAGGGTGTGTTTTCATGGCAATTCCCATTTAAACTCAGTTAAAATTCCGTTGTGGGATTTTTCCAGCCCATGGAGGGAATGGATTCCCATCTTTTTCAAAAACAAAAACAGGGTGTCAAAGCCAAGTCCCACTTCCTGTGGCGCATGAGAATCATCACCCGCCGTCAAACGGCCTCCATGCTCCAGAATGATTTGCAGGATTCGCTGTTCAGGATAAGGTTCCCCAAAGCCTTTTTTAAAAGCACGGGCATTGACATCAAATAACGCGCCGTAGGCAATGGCATAATGGATATTTCTGCGAATCAGTTTCCAAACAGATTCCGGCATTTCAAAGTCAGGGCGAAACAGTCGAATCAGATCAAAATGTCCAATAATTTCAGGGTGAATTTCCCGGAACATCTGATATTGAGTTTCATAGTAGGCTTTGAACACCTCCGAAGTGCCACCGAGACTCTGCTCCAGAAGTGAAATATCAGACTCCCGATAGTCAATCGGTATCCCTGAAACAAAATGAATGGAGCCCACCAGAAAATCCAGGTGGTATTGTGTTCGCAAGCGGCGGATTTCATCCCAGTTGGAATCGATCACTTCAATTTCCATTCCCACCAGCAGATGGATGCGTGATTGCTGGTTTGCCTGCAGAAATCGGGCTTCTGTCACATAGGACGAAAACATCTCGTGTAGTTTTTCAGAGGTGCGTCCGGCCTGTTGCTCTTCCTCATACAGAAATCCGGATCTGGGCATGTGTTCCGTAAGCCCATAATGCGAAAATCCACGCTCAACCGCTTGCGCAACCAGGTCACTTAGCGTTCCGTGAGCATGATCACAATAGGAACCACTGTGCCCGCCATGAAGAGAAACCAGCATTATTCCTGGAAATTCAAGGTTGAAAAGGCCTGTTCCATTCGTTCCAGTCCGGTATTGAGTTCTTCATCAGAAATATTGAGCGGTGGCAAAAATCGGAGCACATTCTTTCCGGCCTGAAGAATCATCACGCCCTGCTGATGACAGGCGTGATTGATCTCAGGCGCGTGATTGAGGAAACGACCCTTGAGTTCTGCGCCGACAATCAACCCCTGTCCACGAATTTCACTGAACATGTCATATTTTTTATTCATTTCTTGAAGTCTTGCTTTCAGGGTTGCTCCCTGTTTTTCTACATTTTTCAGAGTTTCCCGAGAATTGATCACCTTCAGGGCCGCTCTCGCGACAGCGCACATCACCGGATTTCCGCCAAAAGTGGAACCGTGATCGCCCGGAGAAAATACGCTGGCAAACTGGTTGGTGGTCAACACTGCGCCCAGTGGCAAACCACCACCCAGTGCTTTGGCCAGTGTCATGATGTCTGGAATCACGGTTGTCCATTCATAGGCGAACAGCTTCCCGGTCCGTCCCATGCCGCACTGGATTTCGTCAAAAATCAGCAGTGCCTTGTATTGATCACACAACTGGCGGAGATGCTCAAGAAACTGTAAATCGGAGATATTGATTCCGCCTTCGCCCTGGATGGGTTCAATCAGCACAGCGCAGGTTTTTTCTGAAATCGCCTGATCGACAGCGTTACGGTCATTGAGGTTGCAATACACAAAACCGCCTGTCAACGGAGCGAATCCTTTTTGATATTTAGGCTGGGCCGTCGCGCTCACAGTGGTGATTGTTCTGCCATGAAACGATCCCTGAAAAGTGATGATTTCACGCTTGTCTTCCGCAAAATGAGCACTGGCGTATTTTCTGGCAATCTTGATGGCGGCTTCATTGGCTTCAGCGCCTGAATTGGCAAAAAAGACACGCTCCGCAAAAGACAGGGATACCAGTTCTTCGGCGAGACGAATGGCCGGTTCAGAATAATACAGATTGCTGATATGCCATAGTTTTTCGCCTTGTTCCTTGAAAGCCGCTACCAGTTCCGGGTGTTGATGTCCCAGGCTGTTGACTGAAATGCCGGCACTCATATCAATATATTCCCGGCCATCTGTGTCCCACAACCGTGAGCCACGGCCATGGCTTAAAATAAATTTTTGGGGAGAATAAACCGGAAGATAATATTTTTCTCCCTTGGCAACCAGATCATGAGTCATTGATGAAGACGGCGTTTCCAGAGACATATCGAGACTCCAATAACAAGAAACATAATGAAATACTGACGTTAAAACGTGTGAGACCGGAACTATACCCGCACTCCCGCAATTCTCAATTTTAAAACATGAAGACGTAAAAATGGATTTTAGTGAGCAGCACCCTCAGTGAACGACTTTCGGCGTCGAGAGAACAACCTGTAACCTGGAAAATGAAAGGTCCCGAAGGTTCAGTCACAAAAACTAATCAGGATTGAAAGACTTTCATTGCCTTAAAATCACAGGTTGCACCTCACGGTTTCACGATGTATGATCCATGCACGGCATAAATTAAACACGCTGATTGTCATACTGAGCCAACGGCGAAGGATCTAAACATCTGTTATACTTGCTTGGGTTTTCGAAAAAAACATCTGTTGAGTTGTGTTGATTTGGCATAAAAATTTTCTGAGCGCCATTCACCCCAGGAGGACGTATGAAAATCCCTTGTATTGAAGCATTACCTTGGTTAGTAGCTG